>JBJKRD010000453.1:0-6424 GCA_046704925.1 Opitutaceae bacterium
GAGCAGGATTGGCTCCGTGCGGAGCTGATTGCCGCCACGGAACCGGTCATCGTCCTCGGCCATCAGCGTCTCGACGGCGACGGGGAATTCCAGGTCGTCAACCGGGTGGAGATCCGCGAAATCCTCGAGCAATCCGGCAAGGTCGTGGCCGTCTTCCAGGGGCATGATCATCCCGGCGCCCACTCGTACGTGAACGGCATCCACTACTACACGTTGAAGGCCATGGTCGAGGGCTCCGGCCCGGAGAACAACTCCTACGCCGTGGTGGACGTGCATCCCGATCTGAGCATCACGGTCATCGGCTATCGCAAGGCCGTGACCAGGGAGTTGATGTACCACATGGCGGTGTAGGGCGTCGGCGCGGCCGGGCAGGGTTTGGAGGAATCCCTTGGGCCAAGGCCTCACGGCTTCGGCTACTACTCAAGCACTCCCGTAGCCGAACGCGCCTGCCGGCCATAGCTCGAAGAGCGGCGGCTGGGGAGCGTTTGGCCAAAGCCTGCCGGCTTCGGCTACTGCCGGATTCTCGCCCGTCCCTCACCCCTCGAGCATTCGTCCGAATTCCGCCTCGTCGATCACCGGCACCCCCAGGCCCCGCGCCTTCTCCAGTTTCGTTCCGGCGTCCTCCCCCGCGAGCACGAAGTTGGTCTTGCGGCTCACGCTGCCGCTCACCCGGCCGCCGGCCGCCTCGATCCGCGCCGTCACCTCCTCCCGCGTCAGGGTCGGCAGCGTGCCGGTGAGCACGAAGGTCTTGCCGGCGAGCCGGGCCGCCGCTCCCGCCGGGCGGGCGGGCGCCGTCGGCTCCAACCCGTGCGTCAGCAGCCGGCTCACCACCGTGCGGTTCTTGGGTTCGTTGAAATGCGCGATGATCGCGTCGGCCATCGTCTCGCCGATCCCCGGGATGCCCAGCAGGTCGTCGCGCCGCGCCTCGACCAGGGCCTCGAGGCTGCCGAACCGGAGCGCCAGATCCTTGGCCGCGGCGGCGCCCACGTGGGGAATGCCCAGCCCGTTGATCACCCGCCACAGCTCGGCACGCTTGCTCGCCGCGATCGCCGCCAGCAGGTTGTCGGACGATTTTTCCACGCTCTTGCCGAGCGTCAGCAGCTGCTCGCGCCGCAGGCGGTAGATGTCGGGGATGCTCCGCACCCAGCCCTTTTCCACCAGGGTGTCGATCATGGCCTCGCCCAGGCCCTCGATGTCGACGCCGCCCTTGGAGGCGTAGTGCTGCACGCGCCGGCGCACCTGTGCCGGGCAGTCCGGATTGGGGCAGCGCGTGGCCACCTCCCCTTCGTACTGCACCACCCGGGTGCCGCACACCGGGCACTTCGCCGGGAACACATAGGGCACGGACTCCTTCGGCCGCCGTTCCCGGTTGACGCCGACGACCGCGGGGATGATCTCGCCCGCCTTCTCGACCTGCACCCAATCGCCCACCCGGACGTCCTTGCGCGCGATCTCGTCCTTGTTGTGCAGCGTGGCGCGCGCCACCGTGGTGCCGGCCAGCACCACCGGCTCGAGTTCGGCCACCGGCGTCAGCACGCCGGTGCGCCCGACCTGCACCGTGATCGCGTTGAGCCGCGTCTCGGCCCGCTCGGCCGCGAATTTGTAGGCGATGGCCCACCGCGGCGCCTTCGCCGTGCTGCCGGCCTCGCGCTGCTGCGCGAGGGCGTCGAGCTTCACCACCGCGCCGTCGGTGGCGTAGGCGAAGCTGTGCCGCAGCCGGTCCAGCTCCTGCACCGCGCGCCAGACCTCGTCGATGCCGCGCACCGTCCAGAATTTCTCCACCGTGGGCAGGCCCCAGGCCGCGACGACGGCATGCCACTCGCTCTGCCGCTCCGCGACGGGCGGCGCGCAAAACCCCATCCCGTAGAGCACGATCTCCAGCCGCCGCCGCGCCACCTCGCGCGCATCCAGTTGCTTGATCGTGCCGGCGGTAAGATTGCGCGGATTGGCATAGACGATTTCGCCCGCCTCCTCCCGCTCGCGGTTGATGCGCTCGAACTCCGCCAGGGTCATATAGATCTCCCCGCGGATCTCGACGACGTCGGGTATCCGCGCCCCTTTGGAGTTTGGACCTCTGGGATTTGGCCTTTTGAGCTCCTTCGGAAGTGCCTTGATGGTCCGCGCATTCACGGTGATGTCGTCGCCCTCGACGCCGCTGCCGCGGGTGACCGCCCGGACCAGCACGCCCTTCTCATAGGTCAGGCTGACCGCGATGCCGTCGATCTTCGGCTCCACCACGTAGGCCAGGTCCTCGGCACCGAACAACTTTACCAGCCGCTGGTGGAACGCGCGCAGTTCCGTCTCGGTATAGGTGTTGTCCAGGCTCTGCATCGCCTGGCGGTGCCGGTAGGTGGCGAAACCCTCCAGCCGGTCGTCGCCCACCTGCGCCGAGGGCGAGTCGGCGGCCCCGAACTGGGGGTACTGCCCCTCGAGGTCGGCCAGCTCCCGTTTCAGCCGGTCGTACTCGAAGTCGGTGATCTCGGATCTCGCCTGCCGGAAATACAGGTCGTTGTGGCGCGCCACCTGGGTGCGCAGATCCGCGATGCGCTGCCTGGCCTCGGCTGGGGTCATGCGGGAGGATTAGGCACCGGATCGGCGGAAATTTCAACCCGGCGCGCGCCCCGGCGGACGACCGGCCGTTCCAGCAGGCGGCGGTAGCGGGTCCAGGCGAGATAGCAGGCGACGGCCACCGCCGCGCCCAGCGTGTCGGCGACCCAGTCGTCGTACTCCATCGACCGCAGCGGCGTCAGCGCCTGCAAAAACTCGATCGCCATGCCGTAGATCGAGACCAGCACGATGGCCCAGAGCGGCCCGAGCAGCGGCCAGCGCCGGGCCGCGCGCAGCCGGACGAGGGTCGTTGCCAGCAGTCCGAAGACGCCGAAATGCGCCAGCTTGTCGAACGACAGCCACGCCGGGCCCACGCTCGGCACCGCCACCACCGACTCCCAGGTGATCACGGCGGTCAGCGCCAACACCCAGAAGATCCGCCGTCCATCGTTCTCCTCCGCCGCGGCCGGCATCCGCGGCCCGGCGTTCGTCATGGCCTGCATGGAAATCGCATCGCGGGTCAAAGAGACACCGAAATCCGCAAAAAGCACGCGCTATCTTGCCCTGCGCCGGCCGCCGCGCGATGCCAGTGGAAGCTTTGGGCTTTAAGCGCCAAGCTTCAGGCCACGGCCTCCCCTCCCGCGCCTTTTCGCGGCCAATCCCGCCGCAAAGACACCTCCGTTCTCTGCGTGCTTCCGGTCTCAGCGGCGTTCAGCCCTTGCACCGCAGAGAACCGACCCGCGCTCGACATAGGTCGAACCGGAACCGAGCCTGCGCGGAGCGCCGGCTCCACCAATGTCTGCGTCGATGGGACGACCGATTGGGATCGGTAAGGTTTTTTGGGGTGGAACCCGCGCTCGTCCGCTCGCCGAAGCTCCGCGAAGGCGGCCGCCCGGATTTCCAGGCCTCGCCGGTTCAGCGGGCGGATTTCTTCGCGCCGCCCTTGGCCGGCAGGGGCCAGCCGGGCCGGGGCGCCGGATCGGCCGCCGCGCACACCTGCTCCACCTCCTCCCGGGTGGCCCCGGGCTTGGAGATGTCGAGCTCGTCGAGGTACGGCGAAATGCTCTCGCTGTTCCGGACGAGGCTCACGCGGAAGCCGGCCTGGTGCAGGGCGTCGAGGATCGCGCGGGTGGAATTCACCCCGATGTTGAACGCCCACCGGTGCGGATCCTCCGGGTCCGGTTGGCCGAGGTAATAGAAGCTCATGAAGGTGCCAAAGAGTCGGGTGACACGGGGCTGCGCGGCCGCTCTCGCGGATCGGACCTTGAGGACGCCCGCACCGCCATTCTCAGCTAATGCAATCCGGCCCGGGCGTCCAGTCGACAAACGCGCCGCCAAGGGACAGGCTTGAAGCCAGGGGGACGGCGCACCCGGAGAAAGGCCGAGGAATGGCCGCGAAAAGGCGCAAGACTCGTCACCCGCAACGGCTGAGACCGCGGCCGCGCCCATAGGCGCGATGGAAGCGACGCCACGACCACGTCTCCTGGTGCTTTTTGGCGGCCAAGCAAAAGTCCGCCGCGCCAGAATACCCTTGCCTCACCGCGGCGCGGGGGTCTTGCTAGCCGTTCTTGGTTCGGGCCGTGGCGCAGCCTGGTAGCGCACTTGCATGGGGTGCAAGGGGTCGTGAGTTCGAGTCTCACCGGCCCGACCAGCCTCCGCCACCGCATTGCGGTGGCTACGGCTGGCGGGGCCAACCTTCTGAGTGGCGGAGGCTGCCCTCCGTAGTCAGCCACCGGAGCGAATGCCAAGGAGGGCGATTGCCCCATGATCCAATCCTCCGCGGCCGACCGACGGCCGCGCGGCCACGCCGGCGGAAAATGGCTTGGCCTGTATGACCAACCCAGGCGGTGTTTCCGGCTGCGGCGATCCAATTGACCCGGCGGCTCCGTTCAGGATTCCGCGGGCTTGAGTTTCGCCCGCACCAAGGCGGCGATCCGCTCCCGGTCGCCCTTTTGCATCACTTCCAGTTCCGCCGGTTCGATGCACCGCTCGTAGTTGGACCACTTCTTCGTGGTGCTCTTGGCGTCGGTCAGGTTCGTGTCGGAGAATACGCTGACGGCCTTGTGGCTGCCCTCCGCGGTCTCCTCAAAGGCAATCTCGCCGAACCCCTCGTACGGTTCCGCCGGGCGGGCGGGATGCAGGCCCTTCCAATAGTAATAGAGCTTCTTCCCTTTCGGGTTGAGGCAACTCGCGATCGTTTCCCACGTGGCCACAATGTAGCCATCGCGATCGTACGAGCGGCCGGCCACCTGGAGCGTCGCGGACGACTCAACCGGCACGATGTGGACAAAGCCCAGGGCGGCTGCGTCGAGCTGGTAGCTCCACCAGCAACCTTCGGCGTCCCGCAGGAAGCGCGCCCGTGCGGGGTCGGCGCCCGCCCCGGGCGGCGCCCGGCGGCCTCCCAGGGCTTCGGGACGCTGGTAGGCCAGGTAGGCGACGATGGCGATCAGCCCGACGATGATGACCAGCATCCCCACGATCGAAACGGTGGTCGTCGGACCCGTGCCCAGGCCGGCCACGACGCCCAGGATCGATTCGACGACCAGGACGACGAGGACGAAGAATCCCAACGGGGTTTGCACCGTCTCGATGATGCGGGCGCGTCCGCCGTCAGATCGTTTCCGCTTCACCATGGGGGTATGGGTGTAACCCAAGCGAGCGCCTACCTTATCCCGGTCGGTCAGGATTGCGAATCCGGGAACCGGTGGCGCCGCCACCGTTCGGCCGCCGGGCGATGGCGGGCCTCCCCCGGACACCCGCCGACCGGCGGTGCCGGGCCCACGGCCTACCGCGGCCGTTTGAAGTAGTAAATAAACTCCACGGTGTTGTAGGGAGCCGGCCGTTCCACGACGGTCACGAGCTCCCAGCCCGCGGCGCCGACCTCCTTGAGCTTGGGCAGCGACCCATTCTCCGGGGTGGCGAGCTTCTGGCCGTCCTCGTAGAGTTCGGATTGCGACCCGGGAACCGGCGTGGGCGTGATATAGACGACGGTTTTGTAGTTCCAAGTCGTGGCGTTGGGGGCGGTTCTGTCGGCCTGGGCGTAGGCCGTCCAGACGGCGACACCGGCAAGCAGGCAGGCGAGAACCGACAGGTAGATATGTTTTTTCATGGGGGACAATCGACGACGCGCGAACCGCGCGTAACGGACCCCAGTCTACCCAAGGCGCTCGCGGGAACAACGGCACCACGGAGTTTTCCGCCGCGCCGGCGGCGATCGCCCGCCGGGGCCACGGCAGGGCGGCCGGCCGCGCCGTCCTCTTCACCCCTGACGCGAGGTGATAAGGACGGCCCCCACCGCGATGATCAGGTTGTACCCAAAATGGACGGCCACCGCGGGGCCGATCGCCGACGAGCGCAGGCGCATCCACGCCGCCGCCACCGCCATCCCCCCGATCCCGATCGCCGCGGGCGGGAATCCGATGATGTCGCGGAGGTGCTTGAGCACGAATATCGCCGTGGTCAGCGCGAGCGCCGCCGTCGCCCCGAACGATCGGCGATAGCCGCCGTAGACCACGCCCCGGAACAGGCATTCCTCAATGGGCGGCGCGAGGAGGAGGGCCATCACCAGCCACACCACCTGGGAAATGCCCGGAGTCGTCGCCATCCGGGCGAGCGGTCCCGGGGTCGGGTTGGCCCCCAGGGCCCGGAACACGGCGACCAGGGCGCCGAAAGCCAGCGCGCTCAGGATGCCGACGCCCAGACCAAGGAAGAAATCCCCGCGCCGGCCCCGCACCCAGGCGCCGCCCGTGGCACTTCGGTCGCGAAGGAATCGGCCGAACAGGATCCTGGACAGCAGCAGCATCGCCACGCCGCCGACGATGATCCCCACCAACGCCCCCCACAGGGTCATGGCTCATGACCCAGTGGGGGGCGTTGG
>JBJKRD010000454.1:0-3312 GCA_046704925.1 Opitutaceae bacterium
TCTGGAACCACCACCAGTTGCGCGCCGCGTGCACGGTGACCCCGAAGCGCAATCCGCGGTTGCGGGCCGCCGCCGCCCAGGCGCCGATGACGTCGCGATGCGGGCCGATGTTCTGCGCGTTCCAAACATGGTGCTTCGAGTTCCACGTATCAAAACCGTCGTGATGATTGGCCAAGGCAAAGAAAAAGCGGGCACCCGCCTGCCGGTAACGCTCGATCAGCGCTTCCGGTTCCCAGTTCAGCAAGGTCCATTGGGGGCAGAGGTCCTTGTAGCCGAATTTGGAAGGATGACCGTAATGCCGAAGCTGGATGTCGTATTGCCCATGACCCTGAAGGTACATGTTGCGAGCGTACCAGTCGCCGGCTTCGGGCACGCACTGCGGACTCCAGTGCGCCCATATCCCAAACTTGGCGTCGCGATACCACTCCGGCGCATCGTACTCGAGCAATGACGGCCAGTCCGGCCGGAACGGTCCCTCACCGGCCAATCCTGGAATCGCGGGTGCCTGCAACGGCACTCCATCCCACGTGCCTGCGCCTGCCTGCGCCCCACTGGGGCCAAATTCCTCACTGACCGCCTGCCAGTCGGAAACGGGAAAACCCGCGGACAGGCCACCGGCGGTGGCGGTCGGGGGTTCGGCCGCCCGGCTGAAATTGCGCGCCAGAGGGAAGGCGGCCAGTCCGGCTCCGGTGGTCAACAATCGGCAGAATTCTCGTCGGTGCATTTTCAATTTGGGCCAAGGGGTTGCCGGGGTGCGGATCGAAATGGTGAAGACGTGCCTCGGGTGATCATCAGGGGAT
Source organism: Opitutaceae bacterium (assembly GCA_046704925.1). GTDB lineage: Bacteria > Verrucomicrobiota > Verrucomicrobiia > Opitutales > Opitutaceae > Fen-1467. The sequence goes on from JBJKRD010000454.1 coordinate 801, forward strand.
TGCCGGCAACAAACTTCGCTTGAAGAGTTGTGACGCGATGCATCTCGATCGCGATGCCTCGGGTCCGCTGTGGGCCGCCAGGGTGCGCTTCCTCGAACCCGAAGCGCGCGAAATGCCAAGCGATCGACTGGCGCTGCCATGAGATCTACCAAGGCGGCCTATTTTGCATCCAATGGCTCAAGTTTGACCAAATAGACGTCGTTCTCCCGCATGGGAAAGCTGCGGACGAACGGTTGGCCGGATTCCACCTGGATGGTCTCGACCGAATCGGGATCGCCGTTGCTTTGCTCGCGCAGAACCTGTACCTGGATCGGCGTCAATTGCGACGGCGAGCCCATCTCCAAGTAGCGGCTGAACACGTCGTTCACCTGATAGCCGGTCTGATAGATCGTCAGGCTGTAGCTCCCGGCCGCCAGGTTTTCGATCCTTAGGACGACCGGCCGGATTTCCCCGGCCGGAATAACGTGATCATAGAATTGCTGGTCGTTCGTCCCCTTGGGGGGCACGATGGGCGTGTAGTTCCAGAACAGGGCCTGGACGGAGCCGTCGGGCTTCCTGCAGACCCACGAGGCCGGATCCGCATCATCCAGCTCCACCGGGCCGAGCTCATTCAGGAACTTGAACGCATAGAACGCGGGCTTCTTCAGATCCTCGTAATTGACCAGGCCGAACCCGCCGTGACACGGCGTCATCCGCGGGCCGTTCTCCTCGAAGATATCCGTGAACGTCCAGTACGACATCGAGTTCACCGACCGGTAGGCGCCCTTCACCTTGCTAAGGATGAACGGGGCCTGCTGGTAGCTGTCGTGCATGAAGTCGGTCGGCGTATAGGCCGAACTCCACTCGGTGAAGTGCAACGGCAGACCGGGCATCGGCGAATGATCGATCATTCCCCGCTCCCCGACCATCCGGCCGATGATCGATTGGGGGTCGGGCGAGATCACCGTCCCCCGGTTGCCGGTCTTGTCCAGGTACCCGACGTTGACGCCGTACGCGTGACTGGAAACGAAGTCGAGCGGCACCTGGTTGGTGTGACAATAGTCGACAAACGACTGGTCCCACTGCCCCATGGCGGTCGCCGGCCCACCCACCCGATAGTCCGGCGAGACGCTCTTTATGGCCCGGGCGGTGACCGCGTACAGTTTGAAATAGTCCTCCTTGGTGCCGGTCCAGAAGCCGTCGTGCAAATCGGGCTCGTTCCACACCTCGAAGTACCACGTCTTCACCTCGTCATGCCCGTAACGCTCCTGAAAATGCAGGACCAGGTGCCGGATCAGCTCGCCCCATCGTTCGTACGATTTCGGCGGGGTGACATTGCCCCGGTACCAGAAGATGGTCTGCTTCCCGCTGGCCAGGGCATCGGGCATGAACGAAAGCTCGACGAACGGCTTGACGTCGATGCTCAGCAGGAAGTCGTAGAGCCGGTCGATGTACTGCCAGTTGTAGATCGGATTGCCGTGCGCGTCCTCTTGGTAGACGCCCATATCGTCGTCGAGCAACCCATGCATGCGGAGGTATTTGAAGCCGCATTCGCGCCGGACCTCGCGCAACTGGTCCTGCCAATCCGCCCGCAGGCCCTCGTTGGCCCGCCCCGCGCCGACGCACTCCTTGAAGGACGGGTCGAGCGCCCCTTTGACGGCGTTTACATCCACCGCGATGGTCCGGTCCGGAACCGGGGAATGCGCTGCGGGCATTTGATCCGACCCCGCCAGGGCCGCGACCGGCGTTCCCAACAGGGTCAAGGCCGCCGTCAGGCTTAGGAGGCCGAGAACGCGGGAGTTCGGTCTGCTTTTCATAGGGACGTCCGCTCGCATCGATTTTCCAGGGTTTGCTCTCATTCGAATACGTTTTTGGCCGCCGTTATCGCACAACACAGTCACCTAACCGCCACCTGAAGGCGCCGCTCCCACCGTCCGCCCCTCCACGGCGATCGGGGCGATCGGGGCGGCGTCCCGGTCGAGCTCGAGCACAACAATGGTGTCAATCGGGTCGGGGTGGACGGTTGGCAGCCGCAGTTCCACGGCGGCGGGCGTCTGCGTCCAGGCGACATGGCCGCCGCCGAGGAGGGACACCTGCTCGATCTTGGCCGGAAGCGGCGGAAGAAGGAGGGACCCGCCGGGCCGGTCCAAGACGTGAATGAATATCCGCCGGCCGTGGTGGGTGGAGACACCATAGGGACCCGGCAGGTACGGCCCGCCCCGGGTGCCGTAGATGCTCTCGCCGTTGTGGCGCAGCCAGTCGCCGATTTCACGCAAGCGCGCTGCCTGCGGCGGATCGATCCGGCCATCGGGCCGGGGACCGACATTCAGCAGGAAATTCCCGTCGCGACCGGCCACCTGCACTAACAGGTGCACCAGATGATGGAGCGACTTCACGGGAGCTTGGGGGTCCCAGCCCCAAGGGCCGTCGACGATCGTGGTGCATAATTCCCACGGATGTTTCGCGTCGAAGCCACCCAGCGCGCCGTCTCCCTCTCGCGAATGAAAATCCGCCGGCATGTCGGCCCGGTTGT
>JBJKRD010000455.1:0-5808 GCA_046704925.1 Opitutaceae bacterium
GCCGGACGGCGGGGCGAAGGTGGTCGGCCTGTTGTTCAGCAGCCGGCTGATCTGCGTCGAGCCGGCGACCGGAAAGGTGCGGTGGACGACGACGCTGGACTCCGAGACGACGGGAAGGTCGGAGAACCCCCCGCCGCCGGTCATCGACAAGCCCCGCGATGCTTGGACTCCTCCCAATGAAGGGCTCTCCGGCCGGGAGTTGGTCGAGGAGGATGATCCACTGGCGGTTGTGTGGGACGCCCGCCGGAACCGGATCTACGCCAGCCTGTGGGGCCGGTCCGCCGTGGCGGCGCTCGACGCCACCGACGGACGGGTGCTCGCGCGGTGGAAAGCCGGCCTGCATCCCAACGAGATGGTGCTTTCGCGGGACGGGCGCCACCTGTTCGTGGCAAACGGCGGGCGCAACACGGTGACCGTCCTGGCCACCGCCACGGGCGCGCCGGTGGAAACCCTGTCGTCCTCGCTGTCCCCGGACGATCTTCCCGGATCGACACCCGACAGCCTGGCGCTGGCGCCCGACGGCCGCCGGCTGTTTGTGGCCAACGCCGACAACAACAACGTGGCCGTCTTCGACGTGGACACGCCGGGGAGGAGCCGGCCGCTCGGTTTCATCCCGACGGGCTGGATGCCCACCTGCGTGAGGATCACGCCGGACGGCCGGCGGTTGCTGGTGATCAGCGCCCGCGGCTTGGAGCCGCGGGCCAACGGCATCGGCGACGCCACGGCCGTGAATTTCCCCGCGATCAAGGAGCTCTACCGCGGGTCGCTGGCCATCATCACGCTGCCGGCCGGGGACGGTCTTTCCCGCGCCCTGGCGGCGTGGACGGCGACGGCCCAGCGCAGCCGGCCGGTTCTGCCGGCGGCGATGCCGGCGGAGGCGGGCAATCCGGTGCCAATTGCTGCCGAAAGCACCTCGCCGATCCGCCATGTCATCTATATCATCAAGGAAAACCGCACCTACGACCAGGTGTTCGGCGATCTGCCGCAAGGCAACGGCGATCCCGCGCTCTGCCTGTTCCCGGAGAAAGTGACCCCCAACCTCCATGCGCTGGCGCGCGACTTTGTGCTGCTGGACAACTTCTACGCCAATGCGGAGGTGAGTGCGACCGGCCACGAATGGAGCACGGCCGGCTACGCCGCGGAATTCGTGGAAAAGACCTGGCCGGTCAATTACGGGCACCCGGGATCCAAGGTCCCGTACACCGGCGAGGGTCATTATGCGGCGGCGGTGCCGGCGCTCGGCTACCTGTGGGATCGCGCGGCCGCGGCCGGCGTTTCATACCGCAGCTATGCCGAATTCTGCGTCAACGGCCCCACGCCGGCGGACCCGGTGACGACAGCGATGCCGGTGCTGCGCGGACACATCGATCCGCATTATCGGGCCTGGGATCTTGCCTGTCACGACGTCGACCGCGCGGCGCGCTTCATCGCGGAACTGCACCGGTTCGAGGCGGCGGGCGACCTGCCGCGCCTGCAGATTCTGCACCTGCCGCAGGATCACACGGCGGGCGGCAAGGCGGGCGCCTGGACGCCGCGGGCGATGGTGGCGGACAACGACCTCGCCCTGGGCCGGATCGTCGACGCCGTCAGTCATTCCCGGTTCTGGCCGGACACCGCGATCTTCGTCGTCGAGGACGACGCCCAGGACGGACCCGATCACGTCGAGGCCCACCGGACCGAAGCGCTGGTGGTCAGCGCCTGGTGCCGGCGGGCGGTGGTGGACTCGACCCCGTACACCACGTGCTCGATGCTGCGCACGATCGAGCTGATCCTCGGCCTCGAGCCGATGTCGCAGTTTGATGCCGCCGCCACGCCGATGCGGGCCTGCTTTCAATCGCGGGTCGACCCGACGCCGTGGAACGCCCGGCCGGCGGGCGTCGACCTGCAGGAGCGGAACCCCGGGGGCACGGCGGTGGCCCGGGCCTCGGCCGCTTTTGACTTCTCGCGCGAGGATGCGGTCGACGACCGGGCGTTCAACCGGGTGATCTGGACCACGGTGCGCGGCGAGACGAGCGTGATGCCGGCGCCGGTGCACGCCGCCTTCGTCCGTTCACTCCCGGCTGCGGACGGCGACGACGATTGAAACGGGCGGCGGGGCGCGTCGGTGCGGAATGAGCCTTGTCGTGGTCCGGCGCCGGCCTACAACGGTCGCCGATGAATCGCACCGACCGGCTGGTGGCCATGGTGATGTTCCTGCAGGGGCGGCGCCTCGTCCGCGCCGCGGAACTGGCCGGTCACTTTGAAGTCAGCGAGCGCACCGTGTACCGGGACATCGCGGCGTTGGGCGAGGCGGGCGTGCCCATCTCCGGCGAGGCGGGCGTGGGCTATACCCTGATGAAGGGGTACCATCTGCCGCCGGTCATGTTCACGGCGGACGAGGCGTCGACGCTGTTTGTCGGCGGCGAGCTGGTGCGGCGCTTCACCGACCCCTCCCTGCAGGGACCCATGAACGCGGCGCTGGAAAAACTGCGCGTGGTGCTCCCGCGCGACCGGCAGGAACACATCGACCGCCTCACCCAGCGCACGGTGGTCCTGGAGGCTCCGGGCGGCGGCCTGCCGGCGCCGGCGCCGCCCCCGTGGCTGCTCATCGTCCAGCAGGGCGTGGTGCTGCGCCGGGTGTTGCGCATGACCTACCACGGCCGCGGACGCGACGAGGACACGCACCGCGACGTCGAGCCGCTCGGCGTTGTGTACTACAACAGCGGCTGGTACCTGGTGGCCTGGTGCCGGTTGCGGCGCGACTACCGCGAATTTCGTCTCGACCGCATCCGGCGCCTCGAGCTGCTGCCGGAGATCTTTCCGCCGCGGCCCGACTTTTCGCTGCGCCAGCACCTGGAGAAGAACGTGCCGCACGGTGACATGCTGCCCGTGCGGGTGTGGTTCTCGCGGCTGGTGCAGGACCGGGCCCGCCGCCTCAGCTACGCGACCCTGGTGGAGGAGGGCCGACGCGACGGCGGGGCGGAGTTCACGTTTACGACGTTCTCGCTGGAGTGGCTGGCGGAATGGCTGCTGTCATTCGGTCGCGATGCCGAGGCGATCGAGCCGCCGCGACTGCGCGAACTGGTGCGTCAGGCGGCGGAGGCCATCGGCAGCCGTTATCGGTAGCCCGATGGTGGCACCCGCGCTCCGCGCGGGTTGAAACGGGCCCCTGTCTGGCGACGCCGACGGGTGATCGCCCGGCCCGGCAAAATTGCATGTTCAACAAACTGGAGGCGCGTGACTTGCAGCGTCGGAAAAGGCTCCTGACATAGGGTTGTCAGGAGCCCGTGATAAAGTGGCGGCGTTCGTTCGATTCGCACCTCAAGGCCTCCTGCCCTCAATCCGCCCGCCCGCCATGGTTCCGATCCGTTACAGCCTCCTGCCTGCATTGTGCGCCTGCGGGCGCCCGCCCGGCAGGACCTCCCGGCGATATCAGGTGGCGCGGCGGTCGGACCATCGGGGCCGGCCGGCGGGGGCCGAACGGCAACGACCACTTTCACCATGAAACACACGATATGCTGGACTGATATTCCCGTCGCCGATCTCGATCGTGCGATCGCGTTTTATTCCGCGGTGCTGGGCACCGCGGTCAGCAAAGAAACCGCCGAGCCCGGAATCGAGTACGGCCTCCTCCCTTGGTCCGAAGGGGTCGTGGCGGGCTGCCTCGTGGCGACGAAGGACAGCGCTCCGTCGCTGCAGGGACCGCTCGTCTATCTCAGCGTCGAGGGGCGCCTCGACGCCGCCCTCGCGGCCGCGAAAAAGGGCGGCCGGGTCTTGGAGGAGAAGCATCCAATCGGCCCGCACGGCTACCGGGCCCTGGTGGCCGACAGCGAGGGCAACCGCATTGCGTTGCATTCCATGACACCCTGAGCCGCGCGGGTCACCGCGGCCAACCTTCCGCACCATGATCAAGATCAACGAAATTGCCTTCACCGGTTATCCGGTAACCGACATGAGCCGCGCGCGGGCCTTCTACGAGGGCGTGCTCCATTTGCAGCCGACCGCGACCTGGGAAAACGGCGACAGACTCTGGATCGAATACGATGTCGGTCCGGCGACCCTGGCGTTGTCCAACCTGTCCGCCGACTGGCGTCCGGCCACCGACGGACCGGCGATCGCATTTGAGGTTGCGGACTTCGCCGCCGCGGTGGCCGACCTGCGCAATCGGGGCGTGAAGTTCACGGTCGAACCGGTCGATTCGGGCTCCTGCCATCTGGCGGTGGTGTGCGATCCCGACGGCAACTCAGTCGCCATCCATCAACGCCATGTTCGCTGACCTTCTGCTGCCACCCAATCTGCGGCCGGCCGCCGGGGATGCGCCGGCGGCGTCCCGGCCGGCCGGCGGAACGCCGCGGGTGTTTGTCACCGCGGTGGCGCTGGCCGCGCCCCCCGCCGCGGTGTTCCGCCTGCTGGCCGATGTCGAGGCGCTGCCGCATTGGGCCCCGGACTTCTGCGAACGCCTGGAGCTGGATCGCCGAGGTTGGTCGACGCTGACCGTATGGGGCGACGGCTTCTGCGCGCTGGAGGCCGATGCCCGCGCAGGCACGGTCGATTTGCGCTTCGGCGAGCAGCCCGAGCGGCTCGATCTCCTCGTGCCGCTGCGGGTGCTTGCGCTGCCCGCCGGCGACACCCTCGTCACCCTCACGCTGCTCCGCCCGTCGGGACAATCCGACGCCGGTTTTCGCCGGCTGCACGAGGCGTGGGTGACCGTGTTGCGGCGACTGTCGGTGCTCCTGGGTGCGGCGGGAGACCAAAACGATCAATTGTCCTCGCGTTGCGGGCGGGCCGAATCCGGGAGTGCGGACGCTCCCCCGGCCGCGCACCGCGGACGGGACGGGAGACGCTTCTAAATCGATGCGATGCGACGACTCCCGGAAGGGATGGCAACTGCGCCAACGGCGTCGGGCCGGGCCGCGCGGGCGGGGTCATCCGGAAGCAAGGCAAAACATGAGCCGAGATTTTGACCTGTTTGCGCTCGCCATGGGGCGGGGAAATTTGGACCGGCGCGTCCGGAGTGGCGCGGCGGCGGGGGACGGCATGTTTACGGCGCTGGGGGGTGATCCTCCGGACGGGCCGGCGGCCGACCGGCTGCGCCTGTTCGGGCAGTTTGTCGGTTCGTGGGACGTGGACGTGCACAACCTCCCGCCGGGCGGACCGGAGCGCCGGCTGGACGGCGAGTGGCATTTCAGTTGGGTGCTGGAGGGGCGGGCCATTCAAGACGTGTGGATCGCCCCGAAACGGGCGTTGCGGCGGAGCCACCGGCCGGCTCCGGGCGAGTATGGGGCCACGCTGCGATTCTACGATCCGCAGATCGATGCCTGGCGCTCGACCTGGCACGGGCCCGTGGCCGGCGTCGTGAAATCCTTCATTGGACGTCCGGTCGGGAATGAAATCGTTTTGGAAGGTTCGTTTGCCCCCGGAGTGTCGACCCGCTGGATCTTCTCCCGGATCACGCGGACCTCGTTTCACTGGCGCGCCGTGGAGTCGCGCGACCATTGGCGGACGGAGCGCAAGGTGCAGGAGATGTTTGCGGTCCGGCGGGCGCCGGCCCTCGTCTGGACGGACGACATTCCGGGCGTGCCGGGCTTTCAGTTCCGGGGCATACTGTAGTACGGGGCGCCGCCCGGCGGAGCAGGCCCTGTTTGCGAACGGGCTCTACTCCGTCGCTGCCCGCAGGCCGGCAAGATCCAGCGGCCGGGTGTACATCACGACACCCTCGGGGGCCGCCCAGGGATCGGAGGCCACGCCGGCTGCTCGCGGCCACTGCTCGCGCGGCCGGTCCCAATAGAGTTCGACGCCGTTGTCGTCCGGATCGCGCAGGTAGAGCGC
>JBJKRD010000456.1:0-3606 GCA_046704925.1 Opitutaceae bacterium
CCAGGGCATAGGCCATGCCCGCGTGCCAGGGCGCGGCACAGGCCATTTGCGGGGTGTGATCGGGAATGACCACCCCGTTGAAACCGTTGCGCCGAAGAATCCGCATCACCCGGACGACGTCGACATCGCCGTCGTCGATGAAGGTCTCGCGATAGCGCGGCACCTTGCCGGCGACGTTGCGCAGGTGCACATAGGCGATCCGCCCCTGGCGGCTGTACTGCTCCACCGTGTCGTAGATGTCGCCCTCGGCCATTTCCGCCAGCGTGCCCACGCAGAACTCGAGGGCGTTGGCCGGGCTCGGGTTGAGGTCGATCAGCCGTTGGTACAGGCGCGGCTGGTAAACCAGGCGGGGCTGGCCCCGCATGGTGGGCGTCGGCGGATCATCCGGGTGCAGCGCCAGGCGCACCCCCGCCTCCTCGGCCGCCGGGAGCACCTCGCCGAGAAAATCCGCCAGGCGCCGCCAGAGTTCGTCGGGCGTGACCGCCGGGACCGTGCCCGGCGGGGCCGCCGGATCATAGATCATGTTCCAGACCATCCCGTTTGGCATCGGCGTGTCCAGCGGGGCGTCCATGCCCACCGAGAGGGCCGAGCCCCGCGCAAACGGACCGGTGATCCTTCCGGCCACGCCCGCCAGGCTGAAATTGTAGCCCAGAATGGGAATGCCGGCCTGCCCCACCCGGCGGACAATCGTCTTCAGGTTCGCCAACTGCCGCCGCTTCCGGGGACCGTCGAGCAGCACGTCGTGCCAGTGCGCCGGATCGAAATTCTCGATCGCCTCCAGCTTCAGCCCGGCGGCCTCGACCTCCTGCCGCAGGGCCGCCAGCTCCTCCAGCGTCCAGATCCGCTCAGGGTCGCCCGCCACGCCCCAACCCTGGTCGGTGCCCGTGGGCTGGTCGTCGCGATTTCGGTGGGTGCCGCCGCGATGGTAATCGACCAGGTGCGCCACGATATGGGTTGCCCCCGCCTGCCGCGCGAATTGGAAATTCTCTCGCGTCAGCATGTGCCGATACAGACCCAGGCCCAAGTGCATGCTTCCGGAGACTCTATCCGGCGTCCGCCCGCTGGCGACTGGAATTCGGGTCAACTGTTGACCGAGCGCTGCCGGCGCAGGGTCCGGCCCTCGATCCATTCGCTTTCCACCATCTCCAGGCGGGGGTTGGCGGGTATGCCCAGATCGTGGTTGCTGATGCGGGCGGCGAGCAACTCCACCGCCCACGCCCCCATCAGCGACTGGTTCTGCTGCAGACCCGCAAAGCCGGTGCCCTGGAGGATGTGACTCAGCACCGCGACCCCGAGTTTTCCGGGCACCCGGATCTGGTTCCGCCGGAGCACGAGACGCAGTTGCTCCAGCTGGTCGTAAAGATGCACAAAGATGATCACATCCGGCCGGTGGTGGCGCAGCCATTCCAGCAAGGGCCGATCCTCGACCTGGTCGACCAGGTGCACGGGGAGCGCCCGGTGGGGACCCAGCCGGTATTCACACCAACCCAGATACGCCGCGGTATGGGCGTGTCCGCTGCGCGCCTCCTCATAGCGGCCCAACACCAGACCGGGCCGGCGGTAGCCCAGCTCGTACACCCGGTTGAGCACATTGACCGTATCGTTGAAGAAGTGACTCGTGACCCGGTGAACCGGGGTACGGATGCTCAGGCCGACCGTCACGATGGCATAGTGATCGAGCTCCGCCGGAAAGACCTGCTCGAGATCGGGACTGCCGAAGCACAGGAGACCCTCGACCCCGCGCGCATCCAGAATCCCGCGAAACCGGCGATAGGTCATGCCGGGGGCCCGCAGCCAGAGCGCCTCCAAGCGATACCCCAATTCCTCCGCCCGGCGCTTCATGCCCTCGTAGATGCGCGTCAGGTGCAGCGAGCGCTCCCACGGCAGCGGGTCGTCGTAGAAGGAGATGACGCCGAAACAGGCCTGCTGGCGCAACGCCCGCGTCTTGCGCAGGTGGCTCATCATCGCGACGATCGCCGGATCCGGCCGGTAGCCGCTCCGTTCCGCCAGCCGGCGCACCCGCCGGCGGGTCGCCGGGGCGATCTTGGGGCTGTCGCGCAACGCCAGCGACACGGCCGACGGCGAGAGGCCGGCCAGGCGGGCCAGGTGCCGCAGGTTCATCGATTGCACAGTTGACCCGCCCGGCGGCGGGCGCTAATCGAAACGTCGGGTGGTCACCGCGCAGCCGCCGCCGGGTTGTTTTCGCCGGCGGCCGGCCGGCGAAAACTCTCCGGCGGACCGAGGTAGCTCGGGCGCACCCCGCCCAGATTCACGACCAGCTTTTCCAGCACCACTCCGGGATCCACCATCCAGATCTTCAACACGTGATAGCCCGGTTTCATCAACCGATGGGCCGTGTGGCTGTGGCGCCCGTTGTCCTCGACGGACTTCTCCCAATTGTGATTCCCGTTCTGGGCGTTGTAATCCGCCGGCACCAGGGCCACGACCCGTGGAACCTCATGGTCGAATGCCACCGCATAATGCAGCCCGCGGCCCGGGATGAAGTTCAGCGTCGGCCCCACGATTGCGTCCACGTCGACCGTTCCGGCGGTGAACAGGTACATCCGGTACTCCAGGCACGGCGCATTCTCTCCCGGGCGGGCGGCCGGCGCATCGACGGGACCGATCGCCCGCATCCCCGAAAGGGTGTGCCCGTAATCCTCGATCTCGATCCAGCGGCGGACGCCGGCATCGGTCCGTTGCCAATAATGCGCGGCCTCCATCGAAACACAGCCGCCGCCCTCGACAAAGCCGCGCAGATTTTCCGGGGTGACCTCGGTCGGATTGAAGGCGTTCACCCGGACGGCGACCCCGCTGGCCGCCCCCGTCAGTTCCACCGTGCCGGTGGCGGCGCCCGGCGGCGCCTTGGCCCAATCGACGCTGACCCAAAGACGGAAATCCGGGCCCACCGTCCCCCGGGGCGCACTCAACACGATCCAGGGCTCGCTGGCCGTCGCGGTGAACGCAAACGGGGTCCGACCCTTGTCGAACACGTCGATATAATGGCGCTGCCGGTTGAAATCGTCGAATCCCGGCAACGTCGGCTCCCCGGTCGCGCCCGGCCACGCGGCCTCCGAGCCTTCCACCGCCACCCCCATGGCGGCCGCCGTCGGCACCTCGAGTTCCGTGAGCTTGATCGCGCGGAGACTGTTGTGGGGCGGATCGCGCCAGTTGGTGTATCCAAGCACCGCCTGGTCCATGAAATGGTCCCATTTCCCGCCCGCCAACGCGTGGTTGTAGTACGCCATCAGGTCCGTGAACGCCTGGAACAGGCGGTGCGTCTCCGCCGCCTGGTCGTTGGCGCTGGCGCGGCCCTGCCGGGCGTACAGGGCGTTCCGGCCCGCCGCCAGGTACAGCTCGTTCACCAGCGCGCAGGCTTTGATCGGAAAGAGGACCAGTTCGCAGAACGCGTCCCGGGCCTCCGGCGGCAATTCCCGGTTGATCGCCTCGGCCCGGGTGACGAGGGCGTCGTAATCTGTCGCCACCGTCTCCGCCTCCCGGTAATCGACGAGACTGTAGGTGCCCGGCGCCAGCAGCTCGGGTTTGCGGCGACCGTTGTACTGCGTGTATTTGGTGATCAGGTCCGCGATGGCCGCGGCGTGGGCG
>JBJKRD010000457.1:0-5269 GCA_046704925.1 Opitutaceae bacterium
ACGTAGGTGAAGTTGGCCTGCAGGCCGAAGCCGTCGTAGTGCGACGGCAGGGTGGTGAAAAAGTGCTGGAAGCCGACCTCGTAACCCGTGATCGTCGCCGGGCTGAGGTTCTTGGACGTGCGGATCAGGTAGGTGACGCCGTCGTAGGTACGGGGCTCGGAGAAGCTGCCGATAAAGCCGGTGACGTCCTTCTGAAAGAGCGTCGCGTAGTAGTTGTCCGACTTGTTGGGATAGTATTCCACGGCGAAGTCGTAGTTCGTGGCGCGAACGGGCTTCAGGTCCGGATTGCCCTGGGCGCCCGAGTTCAGGTTCGGATCGATGGGATTCTGGTTCAACGTCAGCGACGGCGAGAGCGAGCCGAAGGTCGGACGCGTGATCGTCTTCGACACGGCGGCGCGCAGGAAGAGGTCATCCCGCAGCTTCAGGCGGAAGTTCAGGCTCGGCAGCCAGTCGGTGTAGGAGCTCTTGAGCGTGATCGGCGTGGCGGTGGCGGCGGAGGCGCCCTGGTAGCCGCCGGTGTCCTCCTGGGTTCGCACGGCGCGGAGGCCGAAGTTGCCGTCGAAATGCATCCCGCCGACCACGCCGGCATACTGCGGCATCAGATAAAACGCCGTCGTGGTTTCCTTGATGTCGAAGAGACTGAGCGGGTTGATGGTGGCGGACGTGTCCGGCGTGTTGGTGGCGTTGTAAGCCTGGTAGAGGGCATTCGCATCGCGCTCCAGCTCGGGGTTCTGGGTGAGGTACTGCTGGAACTCCGTCTGGCTGTATCCCGCGAACAGGTCCTGGATCGGTGAGGGTATCCAGAGGCCCGGATGCTGGCTGAGCAGGTTGTTCGACGCCGGAATGTTGAAGGAGCCGAGGAAGAGGCCGGTGGGGAAGTTATCGCTCGTCGTCGTGGCATAGCGCACGCCGGCGAGGATGTTGGTCAATATGCCCTTTTGGACGTTGTAGGAGAGGTCGATGCGTCCGGCGCGGCCTTCGGAATTGGACGGAAACAACCGGTAGGCGACCTGGTACAGGTGGTAGAGGCTCGGATCGAGCAGGCTCACGCCGGTGTAGCTGACGGACGGGATCTTGCCGCCCAGGTCGTAGGAGACCGAAGGCAGGGTGACGGAGGCGAAGACGTGGTTGTTGTAGAACCGGTTCGAGCTCGTGTAGCGGTCGGCATCGAAGTCCACGGTCAGATTGCCCGCGGTGTACCGGCCGCCGAGGCTGACCATGTCGAGCTTGTTCTCCAGGTCGCGGATGTTGCCGTCGGAGGTGCCCGTGACGTTGTTGAACGTGGCCCGCTGCGTCGCCGTGGTGCTGCCCGAGAACATTTCGCCGGAGCCGGCGACGGAGGCCGCGACCGGCAGGGCGGCGGCGAAGCTCACCGTGTCCTGGATGTTGCGCCATTTGTTCGGGTTGACCCCCACGTGGAACTCGAAGTTGGGCGTCGGCTGCCATTGAAACACGGCATTGAAACCCTGGGTCTTGAACTCGCCGTAGGAGGAACTGTTCGAATAACCGGCGGCCGTGAGGGCCGTCGCGTCGCCGGTGGTCACCGTCGCGTTGGGCGTCGGATTGCCGACGCCGATGGCATCCTCGCGCCACGGCGTGGTGATGTTGCTGATCGAGACCAGCACGCCGATCTTGCCGTGGCTGGTCTTTTGGGAGGCGTTGGCGAAGAGGGTGTAGTTCTGTTTGATCTTGCCGGAAAGTTCCGCGAGCGTGGTGCCGACCGTGACGCCGCCGCCGTAGCCCTCCGGAAAATCGAAGGGTTTGCGCAAACGCACGTCGACGAGGCCACCGATGCCGCCGTCAATCTGGTTGGCCGCCGAGGTCTTGTAGACGTCAATGCCCGCGATCAACGCGGAGGGAATCTGCGAGTAATCAAAGGTGCGCTGGCCGACGCCGACGCCGGCGGTGCCGTTGGCGATGCCGCCCGGCGTGATGACTTCGTGCCCGTCGAGGGTGTTCACGATCTGGTTGAGCCCGTGGATCGTCACGGCGCCGTTGCCGCCCAGGCCGGAGAAAGTGTGCGCCAGCTGGACGCCCGGGACGCGCGAAAGGGCATAGGAGACGTTGATATCAGGCAGCTTGTCCACGTCGCTGGCCACGATCGAATCAACGATCCCGAGGTGGGACTCCTTGATTTCCGAAGCTGAGGCGAGACTGGCCCGCAGGCCGTTGACCACGTATTTCTCGAGTTGGACGGTCGTGTCGTCCTTTTTGGTCTCGTCGGTTTTGGCCGCGGGGGCGGTCTGGGCGGACAGCGGCGCCCAGACCGCTGCCAAGAGCGCCAGCAGGCCGGCGCTCGCGAGGGTTTTCCGGATCGTTTGCATGGTGGGGCGAGACGCCGGACGCCGCGGGGCGCAGAGCGTCTCATAATTTGGTTTTGTTGGTTTGGCTCGTGTGACCAAAGGTCCGTTGGGGCCCAAGGCCGGCGGAAATCATCCAGAATTAGGAGGGGAGGGGTCGTCGTCCGGAAACCGGCGACACGGAGGGTCAGGGCGAGACGGGGGCGCCGCGAGCGAGCACGACGCGGGCGGTGCGGACCTTCAAAGTGCGCGGTAAGCTCATCTGAAACCAGTTTAACCCTTCTGATAGACTATGTCTTCCAGTCTAATGCCTCGATTATGCAGGATTCTAAGATCGCGCGCTGCCCCCCCGCCGGTGTTCCTCGGGGATTACCCAGAGGCCGTCCGCTCCGCCGCGCCGGCCATCCAACGATGGAACCGCGGCGCCGCCGGCCCGGCCCCGCTCCTATTTCTCCCCGGCGACGAAGCGGACCTCGGCCCCCTCGTTGATGGCGGTCGTGACGAGATTTCCTTGCGCCATGATCCGGCCGCGCTCGGGCGGACCACGCGGCGCGCTGCGATCCAAGCCCTATTTCTTCCAGACCGTAAGGTCGATCTCGGCGCCTTCGTTCACGGCCGTGTGGATCCCGTAGCCGATGACACCGCTGCCATCGCAGCGGATCCGCTGCCCCAGATCGTCCTGCCCTGCGATGCCCTTGGAATTCACGATGCAAACGATCCGGCACTGGATGGGATAGGTTTTTCCGTCCATGAGCTTCAACGTATGGAACGAGAAGTGCAGGGTGTCGTATTCCGCGTCGACGACCGTCCCTTCCATAACGCCTCCTTGCAATGCCTGGGGGCCCATCACGATCGCCGTGACCGGATCGCCGGGCTTGCTGGATGTCGTGCTCATGGAACTCGTCAACTTCACCTCCACGAAGCCGTTTTGTTCAGCAATGAGGTGACTGCCTTGCGGCGCGTGCGCGCGGACGTCCGCGCCCAAGGCGCATGACGACCAAAACAAGGCGGTGAGGGCAAGAATGATGTTTTTCATGGTCTGATCCGCTTTCATGGTTCCGCTGTTGATCCTGTCATTGTGCTTTCACCTTGCGGATCAGCACGGCCCAGTCGCTGTTGACGTCCTTGGGGGCTTCGCCCAGGGCGCGGCTGCCGCCGCCTTCGATGGTGCGCACCGTTCCGTCCTGAAGGTCGCCGCCGTGTCGAGGGTCGTACCACCTCACCTCGAACTTCCCGCTCACGCCGGAAAGGTTGAGCGTCGTGGTGCCGCCATCGGGCAGGTAGACGGCGTAGACCTCGCCGCGTTTCGCAAACACATAGTCGTTCGGCAGCGGCGTCAGATCGTCGGCGTGGTGCATCTCCGCGAAGGGAAGATACCTGGCGAAAAAATCATGCGCGTAGTGGATGAGATCGTAGAAATGATCCCGCATGGGATAGTCTTCCAGGTTTCTGTTGGTGCTCAAGTTGCGGTCGCCATCGCGTATAAAGCCGTAGAACAACACCCCGGTTCCTCCGGCCATATAGTTGCCCCAGATCGCCAGCTTGCGCGCCTTATCGTGCCAATAGTCCTGGGAGTCCGGAACGACACCCCCATTCATTTCGATCTGGTGCACAAGCCACGGGTGCCCCGCGGCGTCGGACTCGTCCAGCCATTTCATCGTATAGTGATGGATGGTTTCAGCCCAGCTTTGCAGCGCCACCGCATCGAAATTCGGGAAGCCCAGGAGCCGGCCATAGGTCGTTTTGTCGGCCATCAGCTCGCCCTTCCACTGGACGTACTCGATCGGATGTTTGTAGGGATCGAGCGCCTTTATATAATTGCAGATATCCTCGATGTCTTGCGTCGTGAAATAGCGCCAGCGATCCATCTCATCGTCGAGGTCCCAGATCATCCCGCGATGGTGCGCGAAGCGTGCAATCAGTTCACGGTAGTAGAGCCTGCGCGCGACGGTCATCTTTCCCAGGATCTGTTCGCCTGACTGCTTCTGGGTGATGAGCATCGCCTGCATTCCGAGCCGGTCCATGTGAGAGAAGACGATGTCCCATTGGGCGAGCTTCGAGACGTCGTAGCGGGTGTACTGGTCATAAGCGATCCATGGGTTGGTATCGAAGCCGTCGCTGTAGTCGTTCATCGTCAGCATGAACTGGGTGTTCAGGCCTTTGCTGGCGAGATAGTTGAGCGCACCGATGATTCCTTTGCCTTTTCCGCCGCGCCAGGTCGGATCGCCTGGCTTCCAGTACTTCACCATCGGGTCGTAATGGTGAAGCTGGTCGGCATGGGGAAACCCAGCGTAGCCGCCATAACTCCTGGTGTTGTCGAACCCGTAATAGCCCAGGAAGTTTTCGGGGTCCTGGCTGCCGGCCATCAAGTAGTATTTGTCCGTGTCGCCGATGCGCAAATAGTGCTTGCCGACATATTCAAGCATGGGACGGGACGACTGGTCGGCCGGGCCCACCTCGATGGAGCCGGTCTCGCCGTCGAAGGAGGTCGGTTCGCCCGCGTCCGGATCGAGGCTGACGGCCACGTCCGGCCCGGTGCGGAACGAGGCGCGGTAGGTCCAGGTGCCCGCCTCGTCGGGCACGAAATCGACGCGCCAGCAGTTGCCGGCCGTCGCGCCGGTTTCGGCGGCGTTGCCGTCGGCGGCAAAGTAGCCGGGGATGACGTAGGTCTTCGCCCCCTGGGTGAAGGTGACGTTCAGCCGGTATTCCAGAAACGGGTTGTGGACGTCCGTTTCGCTGGCCGGGGGACCGGCGAAGGTGACTTGGATGTCGTGCCACTGTTTGCGCTCGCCGGTGACAGTGGCGGCGGACAGCAGACCGACGGTGCAGGAGAGCAGGGCCAGGGTTGGGAATAGATTTCTCATGAGCGGTGGAGTTGATGGCGGAGAGAACGCGGGCAGCGAGGTCTCAGATGGCCGGTGTGGGCAGGTCGAAGGTGTAGGTGCCGCTGGGCAGGCGCACCACCGTGC
>JBJKRD010000458.1:0-10693 GCA_046704925.1 Opitutaceae bacterium
GAGGAATTGGGCATCGCCAGCAGCGCCAGGCTGGCGAGGATCGCGCCCCCGAGAACAAACGGGCGCCGCCGCCCGAGCCAGGACCCGGCCCCGTCGGTGTTGTAGCCGTAGATGCGTAGGACGATCAGGCCGGTGACCGGCGCCGCCAGCCACAGCAGGGGAATGGCGCTCTCCTTCGCCCCCAGGTATTCGTAGATGGCGCTCATGTTCGCCATCTGCAGGCCCCAGCCGAACTGGATGCCGAGGAAGCCGAAACTCATGTTCCAGATGGCGGGCAGGGAGAGACGGCGGGGCTGGTTCACAGGCTGACGGGGCTGGGAGTTG
This sequence comes from Opitutaceae bacterium, assembly GCA_046704925.1. Lineage (GTDB taxonomy): Bacteria > Verrucomicrobiota > Verrucomicrobiia > Opitutales > Opitutaceae > Fen-1467. The sequence goes on from JBJKRD010000458.1 coordinate 325, forward strand.
CGGTGGGCGTCGCGGCGTGGATCCGGCGGCGGGCCGGGGGAACGGCGGGCGGTGCGCTGTAATCGTGCTGGCGCCGGTCGCCCGTGCGGTCGAAGAGCACGAGCCAGCGGCGCAGGGTGTCAAGCCGGGTGCGCTCGAGGCGGTCCAGGTCCTCAAGGGTGAACCGCCAGCGCCAGTTGCCATCGGTGCGGCCGGGGAAGTTCATGCGGGCGGCGGACGGCAGGTCGAGCAGGTCCTGCATCGGCACGATCGCCATCCGCGCCACCGACGCCAGGGCGGCCCGGATGACCGGCCAGGCTGTCTCCGTGCCGTTCAGTCCGAAATAGTCGGCCACCAGGGCCCAGCGCTCGCGATCGAGCGCCGTGAGCCAGCCGCGGGTGGTGTCGTTGTCGTGCGTGCCGGTGTAGACCACCGCCTCGGCCGGGAAGAAATGCGGCAGGTTCACGTTGTTGTCGTCGTGCCCGTAGGCGAATTGGAGCACCTTCATCCCGGGCAGGCCCGCCGCCCGCCGCAGGGCGCAGACGCCGGCGGTGATGTAGCCGAGGTCCTCGGCGATCAGCCGCACCCCGGGCAGCGCGGCCCGCACCGCTGCGAAAAAGGCCTCCCCCGGACCCTTGCGCCACTCCCCCCGGCGCGCGTCGCGGGCCCCGGCCGGGATCTCCCAGAAGGTGTCGAAGCCGCGGAAATGGTCCAGCCGCACGATGTCGCACCGGCTGAAGACCATGCGCAACCGCTCGATCCACCACGCGTAGCCCGTGCGGGCGAGCCGGCGCCAGTTGTAGAGCGGGTTGCCCCAGAGCTGCCCGGAGGCGGAGAAATAGTCGGGCGGCACGCCGGCGACCGCCTCCGGGCGGCCCTCGGCATCGAGCCGGAAAACCTCGCGCCACCGCCAGGTGTCGGCGCTGTCCAGCGCGACAAAGATCGGCACATCGCCGACGATGTCGATCCCCCGGGCGGTGGCGTAGGCGCGCAACGCGGCCCACTGACGGAAGAAGACAAACTGGCAAAAGCAGTGGCGGTCGGCCTCAAGCGCGGTCTCCGCCGGCAGGCGCGCCGCCAAGCCATGGTGCCAGTCGCGCCATTCGGCGGGCCATTTGACCCACGGGCGCCCACCGAAGCGCTGCTTGAGCGCCATGAAGGTCGCGTAGCCCTCCAACCAGTCGCCCGCGGCGGCGGCAAAGTCGGCCAGGGCGCGCGTCCCCCCCCAGGGAGCCTGCGCCCCGAGCCTGCGGAATCGTTCGTGGGCGCGGGCCAGCACCGGCCAGAACCGGAGATATAGTTCGCCGTAATCGACCGTTGCCGCCGGCAGGGCCCGCAGGGGTGCCAGCTCGGCGGCCGTCAACAGGCCCGCCGCCTGCAATTCGTCCAGGTCGATGAAATAGGGGTTGCCGGCGAAGCTGGAGAACGACTGGTACGGCGAATCGCCATAGCCGGTCGGTCCGAGCGGGCAGATCTGCCAGTGCTTGAATCCGGCCCGGGCCAGGAAATCGGCAAAGACGCGCGCGCCGGCGCCCAGGTTGCCGATGCCGTGGGCGCCCGGCAGCGACGAGATGTGGGCCAGTACTCCGGCGGTGCGGGTGTCGAGCCAAGTAGGGGGTTCCATGGCGGGCCTAGCGGAAATCAAAGACGTGTGGGTGCGCATCGTCGGTTACCCGAAGGTGCAGCGCTCCGGATTCGTCCCCCCACCAACCCAGGCGGTCCTCGCCGCCGGACAGGTGGGGGAACGGTTTGCCGTCCCGCGATACCGTGGTGGCGGCCACCGCGTGGACGATGAATTCAAAATCGCGCGCCGGTGGCTGGTAGCGGCCGGCGGGGGCCGCCAGGGTCAGCCGCGCGCCCCCGGGCGACGTAGCGAAGCTGACCGCCGTGCGACGGCAGGCGCCGTCCCGATAGGCCGGGCTGACGCCGTCGTCCTCGTACAGCGAGCCGGCGGCCGCCCCGTTCGCGTCCGGGTAGACCTCAAACCGCACCGGGTTCCAGGGCTTCTCGCCGACATAATCCATGGGCTCGGTCGACGGCAGGATCGTGCCGCCACGCACGAAGAGCGGCACCCGCTCCAGCGGCGCGTCGGCCCAAAAGAGACGACCGCCCTCCACCGGTGCCGCCGTCCAGAAATCAAACCAGCGGCCGCCCGGCAGGTAGACCTCGCGTCCGCGGACCCCGGGGAGCAGCACCGGGGCGGCGAGCAACGCATCGCCCACCATGTACTCGTCGTCGAGGTTGAGCGTGTTGCGGTCGTCCGGGAAATTCAGGATCAAGGGGCGGAACAGCGGCACGCCGGTGCGGTGGGCTTCCTCCAGGGTCGTGTAGAGCAGGGGCAGCAGCCGGTACCGCAGGCGCAGGTAGTGGCGGATGATGTCGGTATAGACCGGGCCGAACCGCCACGGCTCGTGATCGTAGTTGTCGATCGCGGCGTGGTTGCGGCAGAGGGGCACGAGAAACGCCAGCTCGTAGCTCCGCACGAGGAATTCGGCCGACGCGCGCCCGATGAAGCCGGGCACGTCCGACCCGACAAAGGCTTCCCCCGACAAGCCAAGCGAGGCAAACATCGGGATGTTGAGGGCCAGGGATTGCCAGGTGGCGTTGTTATCTCCCGTCCAGGCGGCGGCGTAGCGCTGCACGCCCGCGTACCCGGCGCGCGTGAGCACGAAAGGCCGGCGATCCGGCGCCAGCCGTGCAAGGCCCTCGTAGGTTGCGCGCACCTCGTTTAACGCAAAGGTGTTCCGGTTCGCCGCGTAAGGGGTGTGCGCGCCGAGATCGTCAAAGACGACGTCCGCCTGGCTGCGCCCAGTCTGGTCGGAGAAATCCGAGGGCTCGTTCATGTCGTCCCAGATACCGGCCACGCCCGCCTCCACGAAAGGGCGATGCAGGTCGCCCCACCACCGCCGGGCGTCGGCCCGCGTGTAGTCGACATACACCGCTGCGCCCGGCCACACCCGGCCGATCCAGAGCGAGCCATCGCGCCGGCGCAGGAAATAGCCGCCGGCCAGACCCTGGTCGAACACCGGGTAGTGCGCCGCCGCGGGGGCGTCGGCCGGGACCGGCTGGTACTTGACGCCCGGATCGACGATGGTGACCACCTTGACGCCCCGGGAACGCAGCCGGTCGATCAGGCCGCGCGGATCGGGAAAGCGCCGCGGATCCCACGTGAAATCGCGGAAGCCGTCCATGTAGTGGATGTCGAGGTAAAGAACGTCGAGCGGGAGCTGCTCCCGGCGGTAGCGGGCGACGATCTGTTCGACCAGCGACGCCGGATAATAGCTGTAGCGGCTCTGCTGGTTGCCCAGCGCCCAAAGCGGCGGGAGCGGCATGCGACCGGTCAACTCGGTATACCGCCCGAGCACCTGCTTCAGGCCCGGCCCGGCGAAGAAATAATAGTTCACCTCGCCGCCGTCGGCCGCATAGACGACGGCCTCCTGGCCGGTGTGCCCGAAATCGAACGTGGACCGATACGAGTTGTCGTAGAACAGGCCGTAGGTGGCGCCATCCTCCCACCCGAGGTAAAACGGCACGCTCTGATAAATCGGATCGGTGCCGGCGACGTAGCCGGGCGTGTCGCTGTTCCACATCGTGAACTCGCCGCGCCGGTGGTCGAGGGGGGCGGCTTTCTCGCCCAGCCCGTAGAAATGTTCGTCGAGGCCGAGGCGCTTCGCCACCTCGACGCGGCCGGTCCGCCGATCCCGCGCCATCGGTCGTTCGTCCATATTGAGCACCCGGCCCGAGGCCGCGTCGCGGAACTCGATCAGCAGCGGCTGCCGGTGCACCACGACCCGCAGGGCGCTGGTGGAGAGGACCACCGCGTCGGCCGCCTCCGTCAACTCCCAGGGCGGAACCGTCCAGTCCGTTTTGGCAATCGCCCACGAGTGATCGGGGGCCGCCGGCTGGCCGGCGAAGCGCGCCCGGACCCGCACGACGTCCGGGGCCAGCAAGGTCATCTGGACGGCGGCACCGTCTGCGCAGGAGAGCGTCACGCCCTGGGCGACGCGCGCGACGGCGATCACGCCGCCGATCGGCGCCGGTCCGGAAGGATCTCCGGCCGCGGCCCGGCCGGCCAGACCGAAAACCGCCAGAGCCACGGCGAGGGTTGGGGCGATGCCCGCAAACCTCCGGGAGATCTCGGCGCCGGCAGGATGCGTCCTCAGGTTGCCGGGGCAGGCTTGCATGCGGTTCCTTGGGGCGGCGCAGCCTCCCGCAGCGGCGGAGCCGGGATTGGCTCCGCCAAACTGCGATCAAGCTGGCGGTGAAAACGGCCGCGTTTCGGCCTAGAACTTATAGGTGGCGCCCACCGAGTAGGACGCGCCATACTTCTGATAGTTCATCACCTGGCGCGGGTCGCCGTTGTTATAGGTGATCAGCGGCTCGTCGTTGAGATTGTACGCCTGGATGTAGACCGAGAGGCCCTTGAGCGGACCCGACTGCACCGTGTAGCCGAGCTGCGCATCGATGATCGCCTCGGGCTGGGCCGTCGAGAACCCGTTCCCGGGGCTCACATCGCCCGCCCGGTTGGGCGGACCGAAGGTGGTGATATATTGGCGGTTCGCCGAGCGATAGTGCTCGCTGACGCGCGCCGAGATCCCGTGTTGCTCGTAATAGAGCGTGATGTTGCCCACCTTGCGCGACAGGCCGGCGAGCGGCGCATCGGGGCCGGTCGGACCCCACGGCTTCACGCTGCTGTCGGTGTACGCCCCGGACATCTCAACTCCCAAACCCTTCACGGCCGGGCTGATGAGCTCGCTGGCGAGCGTCACCGTCAACTCGAGGCCGCGAACATTGCCGCCCGCGCCATTGAGCGGCTGGCTCACGATGCCCTGGTGCAGGGCCGGGGTCGTGCCAAGGGTCGGATATCCCGTGAAATCCTGCAGGGAGTTCTGCGTATAGATGTAGCTGAGCAGGTGCTTGTTGAACCCGGCCAGGGCGATGTAGCCCTTGCTCTGGCTGAAGTACTTCTCGATCGAGAGGTCGACGGAGTCTGAGAGCCACGGCTTCAGGTGGGGATTGCCGCCGCTGCCGCCCCACGGGCTGTGCGAGAGATCGGTCGATCCCGCCAGCGTCGGATCGTAGCTGTAGGCCTGCCCCGCGCGCATGTCGAACATCCGCGGCCGGGCCACCTGCCGCGCGAGGCCGAGGCGGACGACGGTGTCGTTCGTGACTTTGAAGTTCAGGTTCAGGCTCGGCGCGAAGTTCGTGTATTTGGCGCCGTCGGTGACCGGATTGAGCTCGTTGGTCGAGCCGTTCCGGGAATAGCCCTTCGAGGACTGGTCCACATAGATGATGCGGAAGCCCAGGTTGCCGGTCATCGGGATGCCGCCGATCTTCGTGTCGAAGTTACCCTGGCTGTAGAACTGGGAGATCTTCTCCTCCACGTTGAAACGGACCGCGACGTAATCAAAATTGGTGTTCGGGACGAAATTGAACAAGCCGTTGTTGTAGGCCGCGAGGGGATCGTACGCGTAGATGCGCCCGAGCCCGAGGAAGCTCATGTCGGTGGTGCCAATCTGCGGCGGCATCGGCGCCAACGCCTGGCCGTTGGCGTTGACCGGGAAGCCCGAGGGTCCCTCGCCGTCACGCTTGTAGCGGTCGGAGTAGCTGGTCCCGAACTCGACGCTGGAGAAGATCTTGTCCAGCTGGTGGACCGTGGACAGCTTGAACTGGCCCAGTTCGTCCTTCGATTGCAGGTATTTCAGATAGCCGGGTGCGCCGGTGGCCGGCAGGAACCACGTGTCCCAGCCCTGGGGATCGGTCAGGTGCAGGATGCTGCCGTCGGAATAATCAAAGGAGGAATGGATCACCGGAATCTGTCCGGGAATCAGGTTGACCGTCATCGTGTCGGGATGCGCCGCGCCCTGGGCGAAACCCAAACCCGACCAGGTCTCGAGGTTGATGTCGGTGCGGTTGATGCGGGAATAGCCGACGTCAAAGGTCACGGGCCAGGCCGCCTGTTCGCCCAGCACCAGGTTCCAGCCGGCCGCAAAGGGACTGTCGTTCCGCTTGAAAATGTCGTTGCGGACGACCGGCTGCACGTTCGTCAGCGTCGCCTGGGTGACCAGGCCGTTGTTCACCGTGTAGCCGGGCTGCAGGACCGCCGAACTCCAGAAGGCCAGCGGAATCTCCATGCCGCGCAGCTGCTGCTTTTCCTCGAACCGGGACGTGTAGATATCGATGGTGCTGTGGATGTTGTTGTTCGGCTTGAACTCCAGGACGGCCATCAAGCCGTCGCGGTCCAGGTTGCTGGTGCGTACGTATGACTTGGTGCCGCCAAGGGCGAAATTGCCGGCCGAATCGGTCGGGTAACCCCAGGCCTGGAACTGCTTGCCCTCCCAAGGGGTGGCGGTGTGGGCGAACCCAACGGCGATGCCGAACGTGCCCGCTGCGTTCTGGTCGATGTAGGCCACGTTGAAGCGATTGCCGGCCTTCTTCGCGCCGGGCGTCAGTTGCCCGTATTCCGTCCATTGGTAGTAGCCACCGACCGCCACGGTGCGACCCGTGTGGCTCAGGGGTCGGACGGTGCGCAGGTCGACGGTGCCGGCCAAGCCCTGGCCGGTGAGGTCCGGAGCGGCCGTCTTGTAGATGATCACCTGATCCACCAACTCCGCCGGGTATTGGTCGAATTCGACGCCACGGTTCTCACTACTCGAAACTTGTTCGCGGCCATTGAGCATGCCCACGACGAAATCCGAGTTCAGCCCGCGGATGGTGATTTGCTGGGCCCGGCCGTTGGTCCGCTGGGTGGCGACACCCGGGACCCGCGCCAGCGAGTCGGCGATGCTGATGTCGGGCAGCTTCCCAATGTCTTCCGCCGCGATCACATCGGAGATCACGGGCATCTGCTGCTTGATTTCCGCGGCCGCAGCCAGGCTGCCGGCGAAGCCGCCGGTGACGCGGTACTCGGACATCTTCACCACCTGATCGCTCGTTGACTGGGTCGAGGAGGAGCTGGTGGTCGTGGTGGTGGCCGCGGGCGCCGGGGTACTGGTCTTCGGGGTGGTCTGGTCCGGGTTGTTTGCCGGAGGCGTCACTTCCTGTGCCGCCGCCGGGAATGCCAGCGCGGTGACAAGAAGACCGATGCCCGCATGGCGCCAGAGCGCGCCGCGGGCGGTGTGGGGATTGCGTTTTGATGGCATGGTGATCGTTGAGAGCTACGGTTTGAAGAGTCCATCCGCCGGGTCAGAGAAGGGCCGGCAGACGTGCTGCGGTGGGTACGACTGGGATGAGGGTCAGCGCGAAAACGCGCTCCGAGGTATGGAGAAAAGCTGAATCGCGCCGTCCGCCCCCGCGACCGGCGAAGCAGAAAAAAAACCGCTATCGGCAGGAAAAAACTTTGACCGTCTCGAATGCGCTCCGCCGCCAAACGCCCCGGTCCCGGACGGGCGCCGCGGATTTGTCCCACCGGCCTAGGAAAAATCCCAGCCGCGTTTTTTGACCCGCACCCGACGCCGCCGAACATCGTTTCAGCTCCCCCCGGCACATGCGTCGCCTGAGAAAAATCCCCCGGGTCCTGGCCGCCATGATCCTGGCGACCGTTGCGTCCGGACCCTTGTTCGCGGGCACCGCCGCCTGGTGGCGCGACGCCGTTTTCTACGAGGTCTTTGTCCGCTCCTTTGCCGATGCGGCACGGGGGCCGTTGGCCGGCGACGGCGTCGGCGATCTGGAGGGGCTGATCGAGCACCTCGACTATCTCAACGACGGCAAGCCGGCGAGCGGCACCGACCTCGGCGTCACCGCCCTGTGGCTGATGCCGGTGAATCCCTCGCCGAGCTACCATGGATACGACGTGACCGACTATTTCGGGGTGAACCCGCAATTCGGGGACGTCGCGTTAATGAAACGCCTGGTGACCGAGGCGCACCGCCGCGGGATCCGGCTCATCGTCGACCTGGTGCTCAACCACGCTTCGTCCCGGCATCCGCTGTTTCTCCGCGCCGTGGCGGGCGGGCCGGCGGCGCCGGAGCGCCGCGAGTTCCGGTTCGCGCCGCTGCCCGAGGAACTCGAGGGACCGTGGGGCACGCCAGTCTGGCACCGGGCCGCGGACGGATCGTTCTATTACGGCCTGTTCTCCGCCGAGATGCCCGATTGGAATTTCCGCGACTCCGCGGTCACCGCCCACCACCGGCGCGTGGCCGATTTCTGGCTGCGGGACATCGGCGTCGACGGCTTTCGCCTCGACGCCGTGCGGTACTTCTTCGAGGACGGCGAACAGCAGCAGGATCTGCCCGCGACGATAGCGTGGCTGCGCGACTTCACCGCCTACTGCCACACGATCAAGCCGGACAGTTTTGTGGTGGGCGAGGTGGCCGCCCGGACGAGCATCACGTCCGACTACCTCAACCGGCGGGCGCTCGACAGCGATTTCGAATTCGACTTCGCGCGGGCGACCATCTGGGCGGTGCGCGACGGCCTTGCGGGCATCTACGCGCAGCAGCTCCAACGCATGCAACGGGCCTACGTCGCGCGGGACGGCTGGTCGACATTCCTCAGCAACCACGACCAGGATCGCGTGGCCAGCCAGCTCGATGACGACCCGCGAAAACTGCGGTTCGCCGCCGAGCTGCTCTTCACCGCCCCCGGCGTGCCGTTCCTCTATTACGGGGAAGAGATTGGCATGACCGGCCGGAAGCCCGACCCGGACCTGCGGACGCCGATGCAATGGACCGGCGCACCCGGCGCCGGCTTCTCCCCGGCGGCGCCCTGGCATGCGGTGAATGCCGATTCTGCCCGCTGCAACGTGGCGGTGGAGTCGGCCGATCCCCATTCGCTGCTCGCGCTCTATCGCCAACTCATCCGCCTGCGCGAAGGCTCCCCCGCCCTGCGGCACGGCGAGCCCGTGCCCGCGACCGTCGCCGCCGACAACGTCTATGTCGCCATGCGGCAGGCGGCTGACGAAGTCGTGCTCATCCTGGCCAATTTCAACCCCGTGGCGGTGGCCCGGCCGGCCGTGTCGGCTTCCCCCAGCAACCTCCGCCCCGGGTGGAAGGCGACCGGCGGACTCGGCGCGGAGCCGCTCGCGACGCTGGCACCGGCCGCCGACGGATCCTTTCGCGACTGGTCACCTGTCGCGGAGCTGCCCGGGCAGAGCGTCACTGTCATCCGCTGGCGCAAGCCGTAGGCGATTTCAAACCGCAAATCTCCCGGCGCGGCACCGACCCGCAGCCAAAGGTGGGGCGGGGTTTATCCCCGCCAGATGAGCCCGGCGTCGGCGGGCGTAAAGCCCGCCCCACCATTTCGTCGCGACGCGCAACGATGGGTAGCGAGAGCTGCACTCTCCCGCCGGTCAGCGCGAGCCCGCGGAACGAGGGCGTGGCGATCCAGCCAGACACGGTGTCGTTGATCGCTGGACATGCGGGAGGACCCGCGCCGTCCGGGCCCCTCGGCCGACACGGCCGTCGGCCCTCCACGGAGAGTCGCGGATTTGTGACGTTGCGCATGGCTGGATTGCTTCGTCGCTGCGCTCCTCGCAATTACCGTCGGAAAACCGTGGGAGGCACGTCCCCGGGGGAGCGGGAAGCTCACCGGCTAATCCCCGACGGCGGGCCGCCGGTGATCCGGCTCACTCCACCGACTCGAGCACGCGGTACTTCCACGCCGGCAGGACAAAGGACAACGGGACCTGCCAAGTCACCATTTCGCCGGTGAAAGCGTCGCGCCATCGACCCTCGAGCGCGGGATCGACCGCGTCCACGGTCGCGTCGCGGGCGGTGAGATTGCAGAACGATACGACGCGGTGGTCGCCGGCCGTGCGCAGGATGGCGTAGACGGAGCCGTCGACCGTGGTGGCGATCCGGCGCATCGGCGCGCCGGTGCGCAGCGCCGGATCGGTCCGTTTCAGCGTGCAGAGCGTCCGATAGAATTCCGTCAGGGGACTGGCGTGCCAGTTGATGGGGTCGCGCTCGAAGAACTTCAGCCGGTGATCCAGCCCCTCCTCCTGGCCGTTGTAGATGAGCGGGATGCCGTCGAGCATATACGTCAGCACCGCAAACGACTCCACCCCGCCGCCCAGTCGCTCGAACACGGTTCCCGCCCAGCTGTTTTCATCGTGGTTCGTGGTGTAGTACATCAGGGCCGACCCGCGCGGGAAAAGCACGGCGGTGCGGGCGAGTTCGTCGTCAATGGTGGAGACCCCGGCGCCGCGGCCGGCGATGTCGTTGAAAACCTTCATCATCCCGAACGCATAGGACGAATTGAAGCCGTGTAGTTGCTCCTGGGGCACCTCGGCCTCGGCGAGCAGGAACAGGTCGGGCCGCACCGCCCGCAGGCGGGCGGCGATGGCGTCCCAGCAGGCGGTCGGGACCCCCGACGCGAAGTCGCACCGGAATCCGTCGACCCCGAACTGCTTGATCCAATAGGTCATCGCTTCCGCCTCGTAGTCCCAGAC
>JBJKRD010000459.1:0-3509 GCA_046704925.1 Opitutaceae bacterium
GCCCCATCATCCGCCCTCACCGGCGGCGGATGGCGTCTCGTGCTTCGCCCGCACGGCCGCCGTGTAGCGCTCGATGATGCCGTCGAAACTCCCGTTGCTGAAGAAAACGACGACGCGCGGAGCCCCCGCCACCCCGAGCGTTTCGGCGGCCAGCCGGTCGCAGAGCGCCTGGTTGTCGGTGAACCATCGCGCCTGCACGCCCTGGGTGTCGAGCTGTTCGGCGACCGCCTCCGCGTCGAAACGGTCCGTGTCGCCGAGCAGGTCCGGACGGTTGACCGCCCCGAGATAGACCTCGTCGGCCAGGGCCAGGGCGCGGGCAAAACCACCCTGCAGCAGACGCGTCCGCGACGTGTTGCTGCGCGGCTCAAACGCCGCCACCAGGCACGCCCCGGGGTGCCGCGCCCGCAGCGCGCGCAGCGTCTCCGCGAGGGCGGTCGGATGGTGCCCGAAATCCTCGATCACCGTCACCGCCGCCGTGCGGACCCTCGCCTCCTGCCGGCGCCGCACCGTCCGGAACCGGCCGAGGTCGGCGAGGCGCAAGGCCGTGGGCCTCGCCGGGTCCAGCGCCAGGCCGGCCGCGGCCGCCGCCATGGCGGCATTGCGGGCGTTGAACAGGCCCGGCAGGGCCCAGCGCACCTCGGTCCACCGGCTTCCGCTCCATTCCAGGCGGAAGGCGGCGCCGCCGGCGTCTTCCGTGAAATCGACGATGCGCAGATCGTTCGCCGCTCCGGTGCCCACCCGGACCACCCGGGTCCAGGGCAGCGGTCCCAGCGCCCGCAGATTGTCGTCGTCGCCGTTCAGGACGATGCAGCCGTTGCGCGGCACCAGGCGCGTGAAGTGGCTGAAGGCCCGCTGGACGTCGGCCAGGTCGCGGAAAATGTCGGCGTGGTCGAACTCGAGATTGTTCAGCACGGCGATCTGCGGGGCATAGTGGATGAACTTGCTCCGCTTGTCGAAAAAGGCGCTGTCATATTCGTCGCCCTCGATCACAAACGGAACGCCCGGCGCGCCGGTGGGATCCAGTCGGCGGATCCTGCGGCACGCCGCCGATGAGGAACCCCGGATCGCGTCCGTTGGCGCGCAGCAGGAACGCGGCCAGCGCGGTCGTCGTGGTCTTGCCGTGCGTCCCGGCCACCACGAGGTTCCGGCGTTGCTTGAGCACCAGGTCGTGCAGCAGGGCGGGCAGCGACGTCCACGGCAGCGCGCGGGTTTCCAGCAGCCATTCCACTTCGGGGTGCCCGCGGGACAGCGCGTTGCCGATGACTACGAGATCGGGCGCGAGTCCGGACAGCCGGGCGGCATCATAGCCTTGGTACACGGTGATGCCCGCTTCCGCCAACACCGTGCTCATCGGCGGGTAGACGCCGCGATCGGCACCGACCACCTCGTGGCCCGCCTCCCGGGCCAGCATCGCCCCGTGCCCCATGGCCGTCCCGCCGATGCCCATGAAATAGATGCGCATGAATCCTTGCCTGCGGATTACGCAGATGCCGCCAGGATTTTAAAGCCATAAACATCCGGGCCGGCCGGCCGGTGCGCCGCTTCCCCCCGAACGTGCTTCCGACCGGAATCTCCGCCCGCTGCCGTCGTGGCCCGGCGACGCGGGCACGGTCACCCGGGGGAATCCCAGCCCTCGATCCGAGTTCTCATGGTGCGACGCGTTTTTTCCCGGTTTCTGGGCTGTACTCGCTATGGCGGCCGAGGCGTTTTCATGAAACAATGTCGGCAAATCTGGTACAAACGAACCCAAACGCCCCGCCCGCCATGTCCGCCGTTCTGATCATCGCCATTGCGACCGTCCTGTTCGCGGCGTTCCTGTCCCTCTATTTTGCGGCCAGGCATGCGGTCGACGGCTACGAAGACGAACGTGGTTTTCATATCGGCGCGGGACCGTGGGCGGCGGCCTCCTTGTCGCAAGCGGTGAACGTTGGGATCGAAGGCGTGGCGGAAGATTGCGGTTCCTCCGCAGGTGTGAACGCCGATCAGCCGGTCAAGGTGAAGCCGATCGAAGTCTTCTGAGGCAGGCCGGCAGGTTGGCTTCCCAAGCGAATCGCCATAGGCGGGATTCCCGACTGCTGGCGTCGATGTCGTCCGTTCAAGGCGGAGAGCGACGCAAAACGCCTTCGGAAACGCGGACGTTCCATGCGCCCTGCGGACGTCGCGAGCTTTGATCGCAACTGACGCGGCCAGCGCTTTCAGCCGATTCATCTCAAACCTTTGCCAAGAGTGAGGGTTGAGCGTTCTTCAGATCCTGATGAGCTGGGCTTATTAGGGTCAGAAAGCTATCTGACTAATGCTGTGCAACTTCCGGGTGGATCACAGGATAGCTTTAATCCTCCGAAAGTTACAACTCTAAGACTAAAGTAAAAATACTTGCAAAATGGTTTTTAAGGGCAAAGCTGCAGTCTCCCGTGACAATGTTTTGCGAAAAGCCCTGCAGCGAGACGGCGTCAGCCTCCCACGGAATAGCAGCCAGGCCGGGCTGGGGTTTTTTTGTCCATGCGTCTAGGTGGAAACCCCTAGGAAATTTGGCGACTGTTGCTCAGGACAGAACGGGGCGGGATCGCAGAGTCCTGCGGGTGTTTCGCCCTTCGGGACAAGCCGCTCTCCGGGAGGAGCGACAATCATTCGGAGCCTTAACATCGGGCTACGGCAGTAATGCTTTCGAGGCTAGGGGACGGATCGTCCCGCCATCGCCTTCGGGCGGGCCCATGCCGCTGCGTCGGCTTCCCGATGTTGACCTTTCGGCATCACATTGTTCAAATCCCTCTCCCACCCCCCGGAGGCACCCCTCGGCCCTCACGTCTCCGGCCCCTTGCCGGATGCGGCGCCGAATCTCGGCCCTCCCCGCCGAAATTGCGCCCTCGTCCGGCCCAATCCGCAGCAAACGGAATCGATTCCCCAAGAACCACCAGATTTCCCGGAACCTCGGCCGGCTTTCCCTGATCCATCACGCCTTGAGGGCGTCCAGTGGTGAGGGGGCGGCGGGGATTTCCCGTTGGGACATTGCGCAAAGTCGATTGGAAAAATACGCATTGATTAATAACCTTTCGGCGTCCGACAGGTGTCCTGCTTCAACCACCGTCACTTTCGTTTGTAGTATTCCGTAGTCTCATTGGGCTCTCTCCTCGGCCAGGAGGGATCTGTCTGTGCAAATACTTTGGCGATCAATCTTCAGCCGGCTCTTGCCTGCCGACAACAGGCAGCACCGGGATGGCGGCAGCTTTCACCAGGGGAACCGTCATCACTTATCAAACAACAAACCACAATGAATTGGTACTGCGTCCACACGAAGCCGCAACGGGAACAGCAGACCGCGTCCTACATCCGGGAGATGCTGGGGCTGGAGACCTATTTTCCGCGGCTCAAGCAGCAAAAGACGATCCGCCGGTTGCGCCGCATCGTCGTCAGTCCCCTGTTTCCCCGATATCTGTTTTGCCGCTTTGACCCGGGCTTTCGCTACCGGGCGGTCCGCTACAGCCCCGACGTCATCGGCGTGGTCAGTTTCG
>JBJKRD010000460.1:0-11345 GCA_046704925.1 Opitutaceae bacterium
GATCCGATCAGCCGCACATGGAAAACGTTGGGCATGCGCTCGGTGATGATGTTGGCCCCGCGGCCGACCAGGATGGCGTGGCCGGCCGCCACCAGGTGCAGGACCGTCTCGGCAATCAACGGCTGGAGCACCCACGAGGGCGGGCGCACGCCCATGACCTCATCGAGGACGTCCTGGATGTAGGAACGCCGGTCCTCCGGCATGATCAAGCCGAGCTCCTTGGGGAGATGGTGCTCGACCAGCATCTCGTCGATCAGTTGACGGTCAAAAACCGTCCAGCGCGCAAGCGGGGGCGGCGGGGTCGGCTGGAGGAGGGCGGCCAGGCGTTGCGCGAGCTCGTGTCCGCCGGCCCCGGCCTCGGAGGAAATGGTGACCGCGGCCCCGGCCGGCCGGGGCGCGACGGGTTTTCCCGGGGGCGGCCGGTCCGCCAATTGGCAGTTCAGGTAGGCTCGGCAGCGGTCGAGCGCGGTCTCGTGCGACGGGTAATCCTCGAATTCAATCCCGGCCATGATGCGCTCCGCGGGCCGGGGTCTTTGCGCCGGCGGGTGCGCCCTCGAGCGCCGCCACCTTGCGCAGCCGGCGAACGTGCCGGCTCCCGCCGGAGAATGTCGCGTGCAGGAAGGCGGCCACCAGCTCGTGGGCCAGTTCGGTCCCGATCACCCGCGCGCCCAGGACCAGCACGTTCATGTCGTCGTGCTCGACGCCCTGGTGCGCGCTGTACGTGTCATGACACACGGCGGCCCGGACGCCGCGGACCTTGTTGGCCGCCACGCACGCGCCGACGCCGCTGCCGCAGATGGCGATGCCGCGTCGCACCTCGCCGCGGGCGACGGCGCGTGCCAGCGGCACCACGTAGTCGGGATAATCGTCCCGGGCGTTGAGCCGCGCCGGGCCGAAGTCCACGACCTTGCAGCCGGCCGCCCGCAGTCCCGCGGCCACCTGGTTCTTCAGGGCCAAGCCGCCGTGATCACTGGCGACGCCGATTTTTCCGGCCGGCCTCATGGGTCCCCCGGCATGCCTGAATCAGGCCGCCCTTTCCAGCGCGGCGCTGTATTCGCCGCGGCGCGCGGCGCGGTTGCACCGGGCGCGATGCACGAGGGCCCGCTGCGCCGCGGGCGCCTTCGTATCATCGCCGCGCCAGATTTCCAGGGCCGGCTGCTGGATGGCGCGGGCGAACGAAAATGCCAGGGCCCAGGGCAGGCGGGATTTGAACCGGGCATTCATGGCGTTCAATCGGGCGGAGGCCAGCTCCGCCGTCTGGCCGCCGGACAAAAACGCGATGCCCGGAACGGCGGCCGGGACCACGCGCAGGAGGCAGGTGACGGTCGCATCCGCCACCTCCTCCACCGTCTCCTGTTTCGCGCAGGCCAGACCCGGAACGACCATGTTGGGCTTCAGGAGCATGCCTTCGAGCAGCACCTGCTGCGCGCAGAGTTGACTGAAAACCGTCCGCCCGACCTCCTCCGTCACTTCGCGGCAGCGCTCCAGGGTGTGCGCGCCGTCCATGAGGACTTCCGGTTCGACCACCGGCACCAGCCCGGCCTCCTGGCTCAACGCCGCGTAACGGGCCAGCGCATGGGCGTTGGCCTCGATGCAGCTCCGGCTGGGATGGCCGTCCCCGATGGCAATCACCGCGCGCCACTTGGCAAAACGCGCGCCCATCTGGGCGTATTCCCGGAAACGCTCGCGCAGGCCGTCCAGGCCTTCGGTGACCTTCTCCCCGGGATGCCCGGCCAGGTCCTTGGCGCCCTGGTCCACCTTGATGCCCGGAATGATGCCGGCGTCCACGAGGTGCTTCACCAACAGCGCGCCGTCCTTCGCCCGCTGGCGGATGGTCTCATCGTAGAGGATGGCGCCGCCGATCGCTTCGCCGAGGCCGGGCGCCGTGACAATCATCTCCCGGTAGGCGCGCCGGAACTCCACGGTCTGGGGAATGCCCAGTTTGGCGAAGCGCTTGTTGCAGGTCGGATGGCTTTCGTCCATCGCCAGCAGACCCTTGTCGCCTGCAGTCAGCGCCCGCGCGGTCTCAATCAAAGTTTGCGAGTTCATTTTGACTCCCCCCACTTCCAGTTGCGGATTTCCGGCAGATCCTGGCCGTGCCGGATGATGTACTGCTTGTGCTCGATTAATTTGTCCTGGAGCTGCTGCTTCAGGTACACGCCCCGGTCCCCGGTCTGCGGCAGCCGGTCGATCGCGTCCATCACGAGGTGGAAGCGGTCCAGGTCGTTCATGACCGTCATGTCGAAGGGCGTGGTGATCGTACCCTCCTCCTTGTAGCCGCGGACGTGGATGTTGCGGTGGTTCGCGCGGCGGTAGGTCAGCCGGTGGATCAGCCACGGGTAGGCGTGAAAGGCGAAGATCACCGGCTGGTCCCTCGTGAACAGCTCGTCGAAGGCCACGTCGCTCAGGCCGTGGGGGTGTTCCGATTGCGGCTCCAGCTTGAACAGGTCGACGACGTTGATCACGCGGATCCGCAGGGCAGGGAGGTGCTGCCGCATGATCGAGACCGCGGCCAGCGTCTCGAGCGTGGGCACGTCGCCGCAGCAGGCCATGACCACGTCCGGGGCGGCGTCCTGGTCGTTGCTGGCCCATGGCCAGATGCCGATGCCCCGGCTGCAGTGCTTGACGGCGGCGTCCATGGGCAGCCACTGCGGGGCCGGATGCTTGCCCGCGACGACGACGTTGACGTAGTGGCGGCTGCGCAGGCAGTGGTCCATGACCGACAGCAGGCAGTTGGCGTCCGGCGGAAAATAGACCCGCACGATTTCGGCCTTCTTGTTCGCGACGTGGTCGATGAACCCGGGGTCCTGGTGGGTGAAGCCGTTGTGATCCTGGCGCCACACGTGCGAGGCCAGCAGGTAGTTCAGCGAGGCCAGCTTCCGCCGCCAGGGCAGGTGCGCCGTGACCTTCAGCCACTTGGCGTGCTGGTTGAACATGGAATCGACGATGTGGATGAACGCCTCGTAGGAGTTGAGGAGCCCGTGCCGCCCGGTGAGGAGGTAGCCCTCAAGCCAGCCCTCGCACTGGTGCTCGCTGAGCACCTCCATCACGCGGCCCGAGGCGGCGAGGAATTCGTCGTCCGGGGCCGTGGCGGCGTCCCACTGGCGGGCGGTGGCCTCGAAGACGGCCGTCAGGCGGTTCGAGAGCGTCTCGTCCGGACCGAAGATCCGGAAGTTCGCCTGCTCCTGGTTCAGCTTGATGACGTCGCGCAGGAACCGCCCGAGGGCCTGGGTGTCGCCGGCGCCCGGCACCCCCGGCGTCGGCACCGCGGTGGCATAGTCGCGAAAGTCGGGCAGCCGGAGGTCGCGCAGCAGCAGGCCGCCGTTGGCGTGGGGGTTGGCGCCCATGCGCCGCGGCCCCGCCGGCGCGAGTTCGGCCAGCTCGGGTCGCAGCCGGCCCCGCTCGTCAAAGAGCTCCTCCGGGTGATAGCTGCGGAGCCATTGCTCGAGCTGCTTGAGGTGCTCGGGATGCGCGGCCGGATCCGACAGCGGCACCTGGTGCGCGCGGAAGGTGCCTTCGACGGGCCGGCCGTCGATTTCCTTCGGCCCGGTCCAGCCCTTGGGCGAGATGAGGACGATCAGGGGCCAGCGCGGGCGCTCGGCCTTGCCGCCGGCGCGGGCGGCCCGCTGGATTGCCTGGATCTGTTCCACGACCGCATCGAGCGTGGCGGCCATGGCCTGGTGCATCTTCTCCGGCTCGTGACCCTCGACGAAATGGGGCGTCCAGCCGTAGCCGCGCAGCAGCTGCTCGAGCTCTTCGCGGGTGATGCGCGCCAGGATCGTGGGGTTGGAGATCTTGTAGCCGTTGAGGTGCAGGATCGGCAGCACGGCGCCGTCGGTGACCGGATTGAGAAACTTGTTCGAGTGCCACGCCGTGGCCAGGGGCCCGGTCTCCGCCTCACCGTCGCCGACCACGCAGGCGACGATCAACCCGGGGTTGTCGAGCACCGCGCCGAAGGAATGGCTGAGCGAATAGCCCAGTTCGCCGCCCTCGTGCAGGGAGCCGGGACATTCGGGCGAGGCGTGGCTGGGAATCCCTCCGGGAAAAGAAAACTGGGTGAAAAGGCGGCGCAGCCCGGCCTCGTCGCGGGTGATTTCGGGGTAGATCTCGGTGTAGGTGCCCTCCAGATAGGTGTGCGCCACGACCGCCGGGCCGCCGTGACCGGGGCCGGAGACGTACACCATGTCGAGGTCGTACTTCTTGATGATCCGGTTCAGGTGCGTGTAGACGAAATTCTGGCCGGGGGTCGTGCCCCAGTGCCCCAGCAGCATGCACTTCACATCCGCCAGCGTCAGCGGCCGTTGCAGCAGCGGATTGTCGCACAGGTAGATCTGGCCGACCGACAGGTAATTGGCCGCCCGCCAATACGCGTCCATCTGGCGCAGCAGACCGGGTGAAAGGGGTTGGTTGTTTGCCTCATTTTTCTTCGCACTCATAAGCGGTGTTCCCTTCGGGACCGAGGCCCAGCACCTGGCAGACGGTCCGGGCGATGATCCATTCCTCGTCCGTGGCCATGACGCGGACCGCGACGCGGCTGTCACCGGTCGAGATGACGGGCGCGTGGGCGCGGTTGCGCGCGTCGTCCAGGTGGACGCCCAGCCACGCCAAACCGCCGCCGACGCGGGCCCGGATCTCCGGCGCATGTTCGCCGATCCCGCCGGAAAAAACCAGGGTGTCCAGCCCCTCCAGGGCCGCGGCCAGCGCGCCGATCCACTTCCTGGTCTGGTAGCAAAACAGGTCCACCGCCTCGCGCGCGCGGGGGTCGGCCGCCTCGCGGGCCAGCAGATCGCGCATGTCGGAGCTGGTCTCGGACACCCCGAGCAGGCCGGATTCGTGGTTGACCAGGTGGTGAAACTGCCGGGCCGTGACCTGCTCGGTGCGCGCCAGGTACCAACCGAGGCCGGGATCCAGATCGCCGGAGCGGGTGCTCATGGGCAACCCGGCGGTGGGCGTGAAGCTCATGCTGGTATCGATGCTCCGTCCGTCGCGCACGGCGGTGACACTCGCCCCGTTGCCCAGATGGGCGAGGACGATGCGCCCGCGGGCGGCCGCGGCGCCCGCCACGCGGCCCAGCTCCGCCATGAGGAAGGCGCAGGATAGTCCGTGGAAACCGTAGCGCCGCACCCCGCGGGCGGCGAAACGCCGCGGGATCGGCAGCAATTGCGCCACCCGGGGCAGGTCGTGATGAAACGCCGTGTCGAAGCAGGCGATCTGGGGCAGTTGCGGGAACCGCCGGTGGAAGGCCTCCGTCAGCAGGATTTCCTCCGGCAGGTGCTCGGGATCGAACGGGCTCAGGTCGTGCAGCGCCGCGACCATGGCCGGCGTGATCCGCTGCGGCTCCCAGTACTTCGGCCCGCCGTGCACGACGCGATGGCCGACGGCCGCCAGCCCGTCGCGCCGGATCCGCGCTTCCAGCCAATCCATCAGGACTTCGACCGCGGCGGCGTGATCGGGCGCGGCCACGGTGCGGACCGAGTCGTCGGCGGGGTCGGACCCCTTCACGGTGAAGCCGGCCTCCGGCAGCCCGATGCGTTCGATCGCCCCCGCCAGAAGCCGGCGGAGGGCCCCGCCGGCCTCGAACAGGGCGAACTTGATGCTCGAAGAGCCGCCGTTGACCGTGAGGATGCGGGTCATGGCTGCAGACCCAGCCCGGCCAGGGCCGCGGCGGTGGCCTCCCGGCGCTGATGGTGGAGGCCGTGAATCCCAAGGCCGCACGCCACCTCGACCAGCATCTTGATGTTGTCGACGTAGGCGACCTCGTCCGGCTGCGCCTGCGCGGTGTCGAGGGCGAGCCGGTAAATGTCCGCGTCCGGCTTGCGAAAGTGGACGAAGCACGAGGCGATGAAGAAATCGATCAGGCCGCGCAGGTTGAACCGGTTCACCCGGTACTCGGTCAGCTCCCGACCCTCGTTGCTCACCGCGGCGACGATCAGCCGGTGACGGCGTTTCAGGTGCGTGAAGAGCTCGATCATCCCCGGCAGCGGCTGCGACTGGGCGAACATGAAGTCGCGGAACTCTTCCGGGGAAAACGAACGCGGTTGGTGGAACACCACGCGCTCGAGGTATTTCGCCAGGCTAAGTTTGCCGAGCTCGTACGTGTCGCTGGTCAAGTGGTGGCGCTCGTTCAGCTCGTCGTAATCGAGGCCGAACTTCTCCGCCGCCGCGCGGCGCATCGAGCGGTCCCAGCCGTTCGTCAGGAGGACGCCGCCGATGTCCAGGAACAACGTGGTGATGGGGGGCTTCATGGTGAGGGGTTCCCGCTCCGCCCCGGTCGCGGCGCCGGGCGCCGGCGCGGACGGCTCCGGAGGTCCACCGGAAGCAGCCAGCGGTGACCCGGCTCGGCGAGCAGGGACTGCGCGGCCTCGGGTCCCCAGGTGCCGGCGGCGTAGTTGGGAAAATCGACCGACGGCGCCACCCCCCAGACCTCCAGCACGGGCTGCAGGACCCGCCAGGCGGCCTCCACCTGATCGGCGCGCATGAACAGGGTGGGATCGTTGTTCATGACGTCCCACAGCAGGGTCTCATAGGCCTCCGGCGACCGCCGGGCGAAGGCGTCCTGGTAGTTGAATTTCATTTCGACCGGACGCAGCCGCACCTGGGGCCCGGGATGCTTGGCCTGAAAGCGCAGGACGATGCCCTCGGCCGGCTGGATCGACATGGCCAGACGGCACGGCTGCCAGTCCATCGTGGCCCCGGCGGGAAAGGCCTGGTGCGGCACCGGGCGGAACTGGATGGCCACCTCCGACGCCTGGCGGGCGAGGCGCTTGCCCGTGCGCAGGTAGAAAGGGACGTCCTGCCAGCGCCAGTTGTCCACAAACAGCTTCAATGCGGCAAAGGTCTCGGTCGGGGAATCGGGCGACACGCCGGGCTCGTCGCGGTAGCCGGGCACTTCGTTGCCCGCCATCCAGCCACGGGAATATTGGCCGCGCACGGCGCATTGGTGCACGGTCTCCGGCGAGATCGGCCGCAGGGCGTGGAGCACATCCACCTTCTTGTTCCGGATCTCGTCCGCCTCGAAGGAGATCATCGGCTCCATCGCCACGAGGCAGAGCAGCTGCATCAGATGGTTTTGCACCATGTCGCGCAATGCCCCCGCCCGGTCATAGTAGCCGCCGCGGTGCTCGACGCCCACCGCCTCGGCCACGGTGATGGTCACGTAGTCGATGTAGCGCCGGTTCCAGAGGGGTTCGAACAGGGAGTTGGCGAAACGAAAGGCGAGGAGGTTCTGGACCGTCTCCTTGCCAAGGTAGTGATCGATCCGGAAGATCTGGGATTCCCGGAAACCGCCGGTGAGCGTCCGGTTCAGGGCGTTGGCCGAATCCAGGTTGTAGCCGATGGGTTTCTCCACCACGAGCCGGGCCCGGTCGCGATCCTGGGGCAGACCCGACTCGGCGAGGTGTTGCGGAATCACGGCGAACAGGCTCGGCGGCGTGGCCAGGTAGTAGATCCGGCCGGCGCGGGTGTCCCAGTCCCGTTCCAGGCGGGCGCAGAGTTCCTCCAGGGCCGTGTAGGTCTTCGGTTTCTGGAAGTCGCCCTGCAGGTAATGGATGCGGCGTGCGAACGCATTCCACGCGGCGGCCGGCACCGGGGACCGGCGGGAGAACTGCTTGACGCCATCGTGCAGGCGGCGGCGCAGTTTGCGGTCGTCGAAGTCGCCGCGGTCCACCGCGATGATGACGAGGCGATCCGGCAGGGTGCGGTCCTGGGAAAGGTCGAAGAGGGCGGGCACCAGCTTCCGCCAGGCGAGGTCTCCTGCGCCCCCGAAGATTGCGAGAATCGTCGGGCGGATTTGGTCATTGGGCTGCAGCGGGTTCATGCGGATCCCCACTCGGTGTGGAAGGTGCCCTTGGCGTCGATCCGCTCATAGGTGTGGGCTCCGAAGTAATCGCGCTGCGCCTGGATCAGGTTGGCCGGCAGCCACGCGGAGCGGAAGGCATCAAGGTAGGCGAGCGAGGCCATGAAGGCGGGGACGGGCAGGCCGAGGCCGGCCGCGGCGGCGGTCACCCGCCGCAACGCGGGCTCGCCGGCGGCCAGTTTCCCGGCCAGCGCCCGGTGCAGCAGCGGGTTGGGCAGATCGGGCTGGTCGCGGTAGGCCGCGCGGATGTCCTCCAGCAGGGCCGCCCGGATGATGCATCCGCCCCGCCAGATGCGGGCGACGGTCTGCAGCTCGAGCTGGTAGCCGTAGGCGGAGGAGGCCGCCGCCAGCACGGCCATGCCCTGGGCGTAGGTGATGAGCATCCCGGCCCGAAAGGCCTCGCGCAGCTGCGCGAGGAATGCCGGCCGGTCACCCTCCAGCCGGCCGCCGCGGCGGGCCAGCGTTTCGGCGGCCCGGCGGCGCTGGTCCTCGAGCGCCGACAGATGGCGCATCGCCACCGCGACATCGATCGTCGGCGCCGGCACCTGCAGTTCCATCGCGCTCTGCGACGTCCACCGGCCGGTCCCCTTTTGTTTGGCGACGTCGAGAATCTCGTCGATCAACCGCCGGCCGGTGCGCCCGTCCACGCGCCGGAAGATCTGGCCCGTGATCTCGATCAGAAAACCGGCGGTTTCGCCGTGGTTCCACGCCGTGTACACATCGTGCAGTTCTTCGTCACTCAGGCCGAGGCCGGCTTTCATGAGATGGTAGGTCTCGGCGATGAGTTGCATGAGTCCGTACTCGATCCCGTTGTGCACCATCTTCACAAAATGGCCGGCCGCGCCGGGCCCGAGCCAGGCCACACAGGGTTCGCCGTCGACCCGGGCGGCCGCCGCTTCGAGGGCCGGCCGCACGCGCTCATAGGCGGGCTTCGGCCCTCCGGTCATGATGCTCGGACCGTGCCGGGCGCCCGCTTCGCCGCCCGACACGCCGACGCCGAGATAGTGGATCCCGCGGCGCGCGAGCGCGCGGGACCGCAGGTCGGTGTCCTTGAAATTGGAGTTGCCACCGTCGATGATGAGCTCGTCGGCCCGGAGGTGCGGGCGCAGCTCCTTGATCACGGAATCGACCGGGGCGCCCGCGGGCACGAGCAACAGGACGGCGCGCGGCCGCCGCAGCGAGCGGAGAAACTCCCGGAGGTCGGCCGCACCGCCGACGTCGCGACCGCCCGCCTCGCGGCGCAATGCCTCGAGCTGGGCGGGATCCTGGTCGTACCCCGTGACGGGAATACCGTGATCGGCGAGATTGAGAAGGAAATTGCGCCCCATGACACCCAGGCCGACCAGGCCGAGTTCGTAGCGCCGCGTCTTTGATGGCTTTTGCATGATTCAACTCTCCGGGATGCTCTTCAGCCACAGGATCGGGGCGGCTTCCGAGGGAACGGTGGCTGGAGAAGGAAATGGCACGATGCGCGGCGCGTAATCCGACGCCGGCCGGCCCGCCGGCACGATCGCGCTATGGATGAAACCGTCGGCCGGAGCGGCGACGGCCCGCCCGCAGGCACTTTCTGGCGGATCGGCGTGCCGGCCGTCGGCCTTGAATTCGCGGCGCGCCGCGTCGGGTCAACTTCGCCCAGCAACCCCTGGATTTCAAACCCGGGCTGGCGGCGGACGGAGGCAACCTTCCCCCCGGCCGCTCGCAGGCCGGGCGCCACCCCCGTCGGCGAATCGAAGCCGGCGGCCGGGGAGGCGGGCGAGCGGGAGGGGAGGCTACCTGGTCCGGCGTGCTTCGGCGGGGCGGTCGCGGAGCAGCGGTCGTTCGTGGAACGCGTCATCTCATCGGCCGGAGGCTCCGCCGGCGGGGAAGTGCAGGGATTGCTGGACGTGATTGAGGAAAGCGCGGTGGCTTTTTCCGCTCAACTCCAGGTGGTGGTAAACCTGCAGCTTCGCCCAATCCTCGATGAAGACCCAGACCAGGCAGTAGAGCCAGACGAAGCCCACGTATTTCCACGCAATCGGCGTCACCAGCCAGCCGAAGCCCACGATCATCGCGGCCAGCGCCTGCGTGCCGAGGATGGCGGCCAGCAGGATCGGCGCGGGGTACGGCCGGCTCAGGAACGGTTTCCGGGTCCGCGCCACGAAAAGCGTCAGGTGTCCGGCCACCGCCAGCTTGAGATAGATGAACGACTGGATCTGCGCCTGGGAAAGATGGAACCAGTCGCGGGCCAGGACGAGAATGCCGAAGGTCTCGACCACGCCGATGGTCCCGAGCACGGTCGCGACGGTCAGCACGCGCCGCATGTTCCAGCGCACCGGCTGCGGATCCAGCCAGGTGTTGTCGTAGGCGATGGTCAGGATCGGCAGGTCGTTGAGCAGCGCCAGCAGGATGATCATCACCGTGGTGATGGGGTAGAAGCGGAACGCGATCATCGCGGCGACGACAAAGAGCATGATGCGGATCGTCTCGGTGATGCGGTAGATCGCATAGCTGTTCATCCGCTCGAAGATCGTCCGCGCCGTCTCCACGGCCTGGACGATCACGGACAGGCCCGGGGCGGTGAGCACGAGCGCCGCCGCCGCCCGCGCCGCGTCGGTCGCGCCGCTGACCGCGATGCCCGTGTTGGCCTGCTTGAGCGCCGGGGCGTCGTTCACCCCGTCGCCGGTCATGCCCACGATGTGCCCCTTGCTCTGCAGCGCCCGCACGATGTGGAACTTGTGCTCGGGAAACACCTGGGCGAAACCCTCGGCCGCCTCCACCGCGGCGGCGGCCTTGGGCAGGATCACGTCGTCCTCCGACGCGGTTTTGAAGAACTCGTCGGCGGTGTGGATGTTGGTGCCCAGGCCCAGGCGCCCCGAGATTTCGCGGGCGATCGCGGTGTTGTCGCCCGTGACCATCTTGACCTGAATGCCGTGCCGCTGGGCTTCGCGGATCGTCTGCGCCGAGTCTTCGCGCGGCGGGTCGAACAACGGCAGCAGCCCGAGAAACTGCCAGCCGCCCGGTTCGACGCTGCGGGCCACCCCGAGGGTGCGATAACCCTGGCCGGCGAACTCATTGACCTTGGCATTGATCGCCTGGGCGCGGTCCTCCGCCAGTTGGCACAATTTCAGGACGACCTGCGGCGCGCCCTTGGTGACCTTGAACGAGCGGCCGTCGGATCCCTGCACCTCGGCCTCGGTACGCTTGTGCACCGGATCGAACGGCACGAACTTGACCTGCCGGTAGGAAGCCGGCGCGGCCGGGTCTTTCAATCCGGCCAGCACGGCCGAATCGATCGCATCGTGGTTCTCGGCCTTGGAGGCCAGCGCCCCGGCGAGGACGAGATCCTGGGCGTCCTTCGCCCCGAACAGGGCCGGGTCGCCGAGGGTGAGCTTGTTTTGGGTGAGCGTGCCGGTCTTGTCGGAACAGATGACCGTGGCCGAGCCGATGGTCTCACAGGCCACCAGCTGGCGGACCAGCGAGTTGGCCCGCGTCATCTTCTGCATGGCCAGGG
>JBJKRD010000461.1:0-11368 GCA_046704925.1 Opitutaceae bacterium
CCAGCGTCTTCGCTCCCGTCATGACCAGCGCCCAGGCCGCCACCTTTTTCGGCACCGGCGACGGCCAGCTCGGATTCTCGCTGCTGCGCGTCTACATCACCGAGACCGGCGACTTCAGCACCGACGCCAGCAACGCCGCCTGGGCGCATGCCTATGGCGCCAAGGTGCTGGGCACCGCCTGGACGCCGCCGCCCGCCATGAAGAGCAACAACAACGCGGTGGGCGGCTCGCTGAACCCGGGCGATTACGGCGCCTACGCCGCCTACCTCGCGAACGCCGCCGCCACGATCGGCCTGGATTATGTCTCGTTCCAAAACGAGCCGGACATCACGGTGACCTACCAATCGTGCTACTGGACGCCGGCCCAGATGGAGACGTTCTGCCGCGACTACGCGCCCACCATCGGCAAGCCCATCGTGATGCCGGAGTCGTATCACTTCGACGACGCGTATGCGGATCCGACGCTCGCCGACCCCACGGCCGCCAGCCACGTGACCATCATCGGCGGCCATATCTACGGCGGTGGCAACATCGTCCACCAGAACGCCCTCAACCAGGGGAAACACGTGTGGATGACCGAGCACTTCAACAACGACCAGACGATCGCCGCGGCGATCGCCGACGCCAAGGAGGTCAGCGACTGCCTGCACAACCGGATGAACGCCTACATCTGGTGGCGGGCCTACCACCCCACGCTGCAGGCAGACGACCTCATCCAAGGCAGCACGCCCCTGAAGAACGGTTACGCCATCGGCCAGTTCTCCAGGTACGTGCGTCCCGGCACGGTGCAATGCTCCGCCACCTACAACCCGTCGACCTACGTCTACGTCACCGCCTATCACGGCCAAGGCCTGGTCGTCGTGGCGGTGAATGTCGGCGGTTCCGCCGTCTCCCAGGCGTTCGCCCTGCAAAATGCCTCCGGCGTCAGCTCGCTGGAGGTCACCCGCACCGCGGCCACGGAAGACATGGCGTCGGTGCCGGCCGCCGACGTGACGAACAACACCTGGACCTACACGCTGCCCGCCCAGAGCGTGACGACCTTCCGCCAGATCCGGACGCCGCCGACCGTCACCACCCTGGCCGGTCGCGCGGGGACCGGGGGCTCGGCCGATGGCACGGGCGCCGCCGCCCGCTTTGAGGGACCGGCGGACGTCGCAGTGGACCGCGCCGGCAATCTCTACGTGGCCGACGCCGGCAACGACACCATCCGCAAGGTCACGTCCGCCGGGGTCGTCACGACCGTGGCCGGCCAGGCCGGCGCGCCCGGCGTCACCGACAGCCCGGCACGCTTCAACCAACCGGCGGGCGTGGCCGTCGACAGCGCCGGCAACGTCTATGTCGCCGATACCGACAACGACACCATCCGCAAGATCAGTCCGGACGCCACGGTGACCACGCTGGCCGGACTGGCCGGGGCCGGCGGCTCGGCCGATGGCATGGGGTCGGCCGCGCGGTTCAGCGGACCCTCCGGCATCGCCGTCGATGCCGCGGGCACCGTCTACGTCGCCGACACGTTGAATCACACGATCCGCATGATCTCGCCGTCGGGGAACGTGACCACGCCCGCCGGCTCGGCCGGCGTCAGCGGCGCGACGGACGGCACCGGCACCGCCGCCCGTTTCTACGGGCCGCAGGGGCTCGCCCTCGACGATTCCGGCAACCTCTACATCGCCGACACCAACAACGACACCATTCGCAAGCTGGTCCTGGCGTCGGGCGCGGTCACCACCGTGGCGGGTCTCGCCGGATCCGCCGGCAGCGGGGACGGCCTCGGTCCGGACGCGCGCTTCAACGGGCCGTCGGGCATCGCCGTCGACGGCGTCGGCGACCTGTTCGTGGCGGACATGGGCAACAGCACCATCCGGGAGGTCACGTCCCACGGGGCGGTTGTCAGCCTGGCCGGCCTGGCGGGCAGCCCGGGCCCCACCGACGGGCCCGGCGACGCCGCCCGCTTCGATCATCCGACCGGGGTCGCCGTGGACGCCGCCGGCACGCTCTACGTGGCCGACACGGACAACGACACGATCCGGACCATGGATGTGCGCGTGCCGCCAATCATCACCAGCCAGCCGCAGAGCCAGACGGTGACGGCCGGGTCCAGCGTCCGGTTTTCCGTGATGGCCGCCGGCTTGCCCGCCCCCACGTACCAATGGTTGTTCAACGGTTCCGCCATCAGCGGCGCCACCGGAGCCACCCTGAGTTTGAGCGGCGCGCAGACCTCCGACGCCGGCAATTATACGGTCGCGGTTGCCAACACCGCGGGCAGCGTCACCAGCAACCCGGCATCGCTGACCGTGAATCCCGCTCCCGGCGGGTCCGGCTCGGGCGGCGGGTCGTCGGCCGGCGGCGGCGGGGGGACGATGGAAATGTGGTTTGGGCTCGGCCTGGCCCTGCTGGCCGCCGCCCGCCTCCGCCGCGGCGGGCCCGCTCAGCGGGCCCGGAACGGAATATAGCGGTACCGGCCGCGATCCCAGACCAGGCAGAAGTTGCGCTGCCCGGGCGCCAGGGCCCGACGGGCGTTCGCCAGGTCATCAGCCGGCACGCGGTTGATCTGCACGATCACCATGCCGACCCGGAAAAGTTCGCGATACGGGGAGTCGTCCGTCACCGCGGTCACGACGAGGCCGTCGACCCCGTCGGGCACGCGGTAGTCGTCCCGCATTTCGTCGGTCAGCCGGGTGGCCGTGACCCCCGTCAGCAGTTCGTTGGGCGCGGCCGAATTGTCCGCGAGGCGCCCCAGCGTCACCACGGTGTCCGCCGACTTGCCGTTCCGCAGGTAGGTCACCTTGACTTTCGTGCCGGGCGGCGTCTGCGCGATCAGCAGCCGCAGGTCCTGGAAGGACTCCACCGGCCGGCCGTCGATCGAGGTGATGACGTCCTCCAGCTTGAGGCCGGCCTTGGCCGCCGGGCCGTCGGGGGTCAGGTTGGTGACGATCACGCCCCTGACGCCCTTGAGATTGAAACCTTCGGCCAGGTCGGGGGTGAGTTCCTGCACGCCGACCCCCATGAAACCGCGCGTCACCGTGCCCGTCTCGATCAGGCTCTGCATGATGCTCGAGGCCAGGTTGATCGGGATGGCGAACCCGATGCCGATGTTGCCGCGGGTCATCGACATGATCGCGCTGTTGATGCCGATCAGCCGCCCCTTGGCATCGATGAGCGCGCCACCCGAGTTGCCCATGTTGATGGCGGCGTCGGTCTGGATGAAGTTCTCGTAGCCGGAGACGTTGTCGAGCAGGCCGAGGTTGCGCCGGCCGGTGGCGGAGACGATGCCCATCGTCACCGTCTGCCCGACGTCGAGCGGATTGCCGATGGCAAACACCACGTCGCCCACGCGCAGCTTGTCGCTGTCGGCCAGGGTCACGGTCGGCAGGTCGGTCGCGTCGATCTTGATGACGGCGACGTCCGTCTTCGGGTCGGCGCCGATGATCTTGGCCTTGAACTTGCGTTCATCCGGCAGCGCCACCTCGAGCTCGTCCGCACCTTCGACGACATGGTTGTTGGTCAGGATGTAGCCGTCCGGGGTGACGATGACGCCGGAGCCCAGGCCCTCTTCGCGCTGCGCGCGCTCCTGGCCGCCGAAGAACTGGCGCAGGTAAGGGTCGGCGAACGGCAGGGCCGGCACGCGTTCGCGGACGATCTTCGCCGAATAGACGGAGACCACGGCCTTCTGCACCGGATCGACGACGTCGGCATAGCTCGTGACGACGCCGGCCTTCCCGTCGTTGACCGGCGAGGAATCGATCTTGAGCTCGGGTTTGGGCGGGGCGTCCTTGGCGCCGACCAAACCCAGGGCGGCCACCGCCGCGATCAAGCTGGCTAGAATCTGGGTTTTCATGAAGTAAAGCCTGCCGCGATCCAGGGCCCCCGCCTGGCGAGAGGGACCGTCCAGCCGCCGTGGGGTCCTAGAACCCCTTGATCTTGAAAAGGCTGGTGACGCTTTCGTTGCTGTTGATCCGGAGGATGGCGTTGCCGAGCAGCGCCGCGATGCTCAGCACCGTGATGGGCAGCCCGCGGGGTTCGTTGGGCACCGAGTTGGTGGTGATGAGCTCGTCGATCAGTCCGGACTTGAGGCGCTCGTAGGCCATGTCGTTGAGGATGCAGTGGCTGACGGCCGCCCGCACGCTCGTCGCCCCGCTGTCGCGCAGAATCTTGGCGGCGGCGGTCAGCGTGCCGGCGGTCTCGGTGATGTCGTCCACCAGCAGGATATCGCAGTCCTTCACCTCGCCCACCACATTGATGGCCTCGACCGTGGTGGCGTTCTTGCGTTTTTTGGCGACGAGGCCCAGGCCCGCGCCGAGCATGTCGGCGTAGGCCGCGGCCATTTTCATGCCGCCGACGTCCGGCGAGCAGACGACCAGGTTGGCGGGCGACCGCTGGGCGAGGTAGTCGTAGATGACCGGCGAGGCGTACAGGTGGTCGACCGGGATGTCGAAGAAGCCCTGGATCTGCTGGCTGTGCAGGTCCATCGTGAGCATGCGGTTCGCGCCCGCCGCCACCAGCAGGTTGGCCACCAGCTTGGCGGTGATCGGCACGCGGGGCTGGTCCTTGCGGTCCTGGCGGGCGTAGCCGTAGAACGGGACGACGGCCGTGATCCGCTGGGCCGAGGCGCGCCGCGCCGCGTCGATCATGATCAGCAACTCCATCAGGTGGTGATTCGAGGGCGGGCAGGTCGACTGGATGATGAAGACATCCGCGCCGCGGATGTTCTCGTTGATCTTCACGAACGATTCGCCGTCCGGGAAGCTGGTGACCGTGGCCTCGCCGAGCGGCACCCCGATGTGCCGGCAGATTTCCTCCGCCAACACCCGGTTCGAATTTCCGGAAAAGATCTTCAGCCGCGCGTCGCTCATAGAGAGGCCGCCATCTTGTCACGAGAAGGTGACAGCGGAAGTCTATTCTGCTCCCGGCTCCCGGGAGCGTTTCCGGGCGTCCAGGCCCTCAGGCGCCCGGGACGAGCGCCTTCACCTGGCGTTCGAGCTCATCCACCCGGCGGAAAAGCTGGGGCAGCCGCTGCTTCAAAACCTCGATCCGGCGTTCCAGCAGGTAGGGAATGGCCGGCGTGCCGTTCACGTAGGTGCCCGGCGCCACGTCGGCGGCGATGCCGGCCTGACCGCCCGCCTTCACGCCGCGGCCGATCGTGATGTGCCCCGCCACCCCCACCTGGCCTCCCAGCACGACGTAATCGTCGATGGTCGCGCTGCCGGAAACCCCGGTCTGGGCGCAGAGAATGCAGTGATGGCCGATCACGACGTTGTGTCCGACCTGGACCAGATTGTCGATCTTGGTGCCCTCCCCCACGACCGTCTGCCCGAACCGGGCGCGGTCCACCGTGCTCCCGGCCCCGATCTCCACGTCATCGCCGATCACCGCGGTGCCGATCTGCGGCACCTTTTCGTGCCGGCCCTGCACCAGTTCGTAGCCGAAACCGTCGGAACCGATGACCACGTTCGCGTGCAGCCGCACCCGGCGGCCGATCCGGCAGCCGGCGTAGATCCGGACGCCGGACATGAGCCGGCTGTCTTCGCCGATCACGGCCTCCCGGCCCACGCAGACCGCCGACTGCAGGTGCACCCGCTCCCCCACCTGCGCCCCCTCCTCGATCACGCACAACGGGCCGACGGACGCCGTGGGCGCGACCTGCGCACTAGCCGCCACCACCGCCGAAGGGTGCACGCCCGGCGGCGGCGGCGGTTGCAGCGTCTGCTCGATCCGGGCGCACAGGCGGGCCAGCGCCACGGACGGCACCGCCACCACCAGGAACATCTGGTCCGCGCGGGGTTCCCCCGCGTAATCCGGCGGCACGAGCACCACCGATGCCTGGGTGCGGGCCACCTCCGCCTTGTACTTGGGGTTGCCCAGAAAGGACAGGTCCCCGGGGCGGGCGGAGCCGAGGGCGGCGATGCCATGCACCGCGGCCGCGGTCGCGCCGCGGGTTTCCTGCGCCTGCACAATGTCGGCGATTTCCTGGGGAGTGTACGAAAGCTGCATCGCGGAGGGATCGACGGGGCGGGCGCCCGCTGCCGTTGCGCCCCACTCAAGCAAATTTCCGCACCGACCCAAAGAAAAAACCCCGCCCGGACCGGGCGGGGTTTTGGAAACAGGCGGCCGATGGCCGGCGGTTCACTTGCCGGGCGACAGGCCGGGCACCGTCACCGACGGATTCTCGGTCGAGGCCGGGGCGGGAGCCGACGGGGTGGCGGCCGGCGCGGCGGCGGTCGACGGCGTCGCCGCGGGCGCCGGCGGACGCTCCTTGTTGATCTCGGCCATCACCAGGTCGGTGATGTCATAGGCGGGGTCGGAATAGATGACCGGAGGCACCCCGATGCCGCTCGGGCCCGAGGTATCAACCACCAGCGTGGCGCCCTTGGTCTTGGCAATTTCGGTCACCTTCTTGCTGATCTGGTCCATCAGCAGGTTCCGGAAGTTGGCGATGCGCTGCTGGAGCGACTGGAGGGTGCTGTTGCGGAAGTTCTGCATGTCCACCCGGTGCTGCTGGATCTTCTGCATCAGGCTTTCCGAGTCGGTCTTGGCCTTGTCGCGCGCATCCTGCGTCAGCAGGGTGTTGTTCGAGCGGTCGACCGCCTCCTTGTACTGCTCCACCATCTGGTTGTCTTCCTTGACCATGTCCTGGAGCTGTTCCTCCGCCTTCTGCTGGGCGTCGCGCAGCTTGGCGTTCTGCGCCTGGGTCTCGTAGTGGTTCTCGTAGATCTTGGCCATGTCGACCGTGACGATCTTCAGGGCCGGCGGCTCCTGGGCCAGCAGCCCGAGCGCGGCCGCGCCAAAGGCGATGGAGGACAGGGCGAATTTGAGCGTTCTATTCATAGGTGATGTCAACCGACGGGGGGATGGTTTATGTCAGAAACGGGTGCCGAACGAGAAGTTAAACTGATTCCCCTTCTTATTAATGTGATCGGTGGTCAGGGGAATACCAAAATCGAGGCTGAGGGGAGCCCCGGCCACGAAGAGGCGAAGGCCGACGCCGAAATCGTCATTATAGGCCGCGGGATTGAAGTCGAAGGCCGGGCCATTGACGAAGCCCGCGTCGTAAAAGATCGCAAACCGGACCGGGCTGACCACGTCGAAGGAGTATTCCGCCGTGAACATGGCGTAGGTCTTCCCGCCCAGCGGCTCGCCGAGGCTGTCCTTGGGGCCGACGTCGCGGTACTCGAAGCCGCGCAGGTCGTCGGGCCCGCCCAGGAAGTAGCGGTCGTAGAACGGCACCGTCGAGCTCTTGCCGTAATTCTCCACCACGCCCGCGCGGCCGACCAGCGCCAGCACCTGGGTCTGGGTCCGGAAGACCGGGATGAACTCCGAGGTGCGCAGCTCCACCCGGTAGTAGTCGTTGGTGCCGCCCAGGATCCCGCCCGCCACCTCGGTGTCCAGCTCGATGCGGTTGCCCCGGGTGGTGTTGACGATCTTGTCGCGCACGTCCCGCAGGAGCTGCAGGCCGATCTTCACGGTGCGGCTCTTGCCCGCCAGCGCCTGGATGATGGGCGAGGCCGAGGGATCCACGTTTTTGAGCTCGATCTCCTCGTTGGTGAGCGCGAGCTGGCCCTGCACGAACTCGAAGAGGTGCTTGCGCATGTACACCTGGGCGCCCTGGCGGATCTCCTCGTAATAGGAGCTCTGGTAGCTGTCGCTGGAACGATAGATCTGAAAGCCGGCGGTGATCTCCCTCTCGAAGAGCCACGGCTTCTCGAAGTTCAGCACCACCTCGTTGGACAACGAGCCGATCTGGAAGCGGAGGCGGAATTTCTCGCCGGCCCCCTGGAAGAAGGACCGGCGGTTGAACAGGTCGAAATTGGACTGGCTGATCTCGGCGAAGAACGTCGCCCGCTCCAGCGAGCTGTACCCGGCGCCGAAGCTCAGGTTGCCGGTGCGCGCCTCCGTCACCGTCACCTTCAGGTTGCGCCGCCCCGGGATGTTCGTGCTCTCGGGGGTGAGGTCGACGCGGTCGAAGAAGCGGGTGTTCTCCAGGCGCAGCTTGCTGGCCTTCATCCGCACCATGTCGAACACGTCGCCCGGGCTCAGCACCAGCTCGCGCAGGATGACGAGGTTCTTGGTCTTGGTGTTGCCCTCGATCTTGATCGATTCGACGTAGAACTTGTCGCTTTCGTCGACCTGGTAGTTGATGTCGATGTCGCCGGTCCGGATGTTGGGCTTGCGCTCGAGCGTGACCCGGGTGTCGAGGTAGCCGCTGCGCCCGTAGAAGTCCTCCAGGTTCTCCACGTCCTTGTCGAGTTTGGAGGGCCGGAAGATCATCCCGCTGCGCTGGCGGAGCACGAGCTTCAGCATCGACTCGTTGTAGAGCTTGCAGCCGGTGATGGTGATGTCGCCGATGCGGTACTGCCGGCCCTCGTCGACGTGGATGGTGATGATCATCCGGCGCGGCGTCGGATAGTCGTAGCGGATCTGATCCAGCGGGATGTCGACGTCGAGGAAGCCCTGCTCGCGGTAGTAATCCAGCAGCTTGTTGATGTCGTCCTCGAACTGGTCGTCCTTGAACTTGCCCGAGCCGGT
Source organism: Opitutaceae bacterium (assembly GCA_046704925.1). GTDB lineage: Bacteria > Verrucomicrobiota > Verrucomicrobiia > Opitutales > Opitutaceae > Fen-1467. The sequence goes on from JBJKRD010000461.1 coordinate 8,524, forward strand.
GAGCCAGGAGAACATCCACCACCGCCGGGTCTCCATCTCCTTGCGCAGGCGCTTGGCCTTGACGTGGGCGTTGCCGGTGAAACGGATGTCGGCGATCCGCACCTTCTCGCCCTCGTGGATCTTGAAGATGACGGTGCCGAAGCCCGTCGTCCGGTCGCGCTCGATGTCGTAGGTGACCTGCGCCTGGTTGTAGCCCGCCTTCTGGTAGTAGGTGTGCAGCTTCTCGGAGTCGTCCTTGACGACGCGCTCGTCGAGCGCCGTGTTGGGCCGGATCGTGATCTCCTTCTCCAGGCGGGAGGTCTTGATCTTGTGGTTGCCCTCGAAGCGTACCGCCAGGACGCGGTATTTGGGCGTGACCTCGTAGACCAGGTTGACGCGGTTGTCCGGCAGGTCCTCGCGCTTCACCTCGATGAACTCGAACAGGCCGGTGCGGTAGAGCGAGCGGATGTCGCGGTCGATGGCGCTCTCGTCGTAGTCGGAGCCCGCGTGCATCTGGATGTTGGCGCGGACAATCTGCTCGCTGACGTTGGCGATGCCGATGAACTTGATCGCCACATTCGCGACCTTGCGCGGCGGCGCCTCCGGCAGTCCGGCCCCCTCCTCCTGCGTCCATCCGACGGCGGAACCCACCATCAGCGCCAGGGCGACGACCCAGAGACGCAAAAAGCCGTCCCCCAAGCTATTGGGCGTAGTTTTCAAAACGGGTGATGTCCTTCAGGAACGTTAGCTGCAACTGTCCTACCGGGCCGTTTCGTTGCTTGGCAACAATTAACTCGTAGGCGGCGTTTTGGAACTTTTCCTCGGCGTCTTTGGGGGGATCGAGCATGAGCACCACGTCGGCATCCTGCTCGATGGAACCGGATTCACGCAGGTCCGACAGTCGCGGCGCCCGGTTCTCCTTTTCCGATGAGCGGTTGAGTTGACTTAGAACAAGCACGGGCACGTCGAGTTCCTTCGCCATGGCCTTCAACCCGCGGGAGACCTCGGCGACCTGCTGCTCGCGCGGGGTCTGGGAATCGGTCGGGCTGATCAACTGCAGGTAGTCGATGACGATCAGGCCGAGGCGGTGGCGGCTGTAGAGGCGGCGGGTCTTGGCCCGCAGCTCCATGATCGTGAGGTGGCTGGAGTCGTCGATGTAGAGGGGCGCCTTGGCGAACTCGTCGGCGGCGCTGACCAGATCCTGCTGCTCCTGGCCGTTGCGCGACACCACGCCCTCGCGCACCACCCGGACCATAAACCCCGCCCGGGCGCAAAGCATGCGCAACGCGAGCTGCGCCGCGCTCATTTCCAGGGAAAAAATCAGGGTGGGCACGGCCTCGCCCCGTTTGGGCAGCGCGGCGGCCTCGGCGACATTGAGGGCCAGCGACGTCTTGCCCACCGACGGGCGCGCCGCCAGCACGATCATCTCCTGCTTCTGAAACCCCCAGGTGAGCTTGTCGAGGTCCCGGAAGCCCGAGGTGACGCCCGTCAGCTCCCCCTTCTTCATCATCAATTTGTCGATGACGGTCATCGCCTCGCGGGTCGGCTCCTTCATCGGCTTGGCCGCGTCGGAGATGCGATCCTGGGTGACCTGGAAGATGTCCTGCTCGATCCGGTCGACGAACTCCGCCAGGCCGCCCTGGTAGCCGTAGCACTGCTCGACCGCCCCGGTGGCGACCTTGATCAGCTCGCGCAACAGGTGGAGTTCCCGCACCTTCTCGATGAAGTAGGCGGCCTGGGCGGTGGTCGGGATGCGGGAGCTGACCTGCAGCAGGTACGGCATGCCGCCCACCGCCTCGAGCTGCCGGGTGGTGCGCAGCTCCTCGACCAGCATCTCGAGGGCGACCGGCGGGCTCTTCTGGTACAGCTCGCAAAGCTTCTCGAAAATGACCCGGTTCGCCGGCACGAAGAAGGTCGCCGGCGTCAGCCGGGCCTCCAGGCAGCGGGCGATGGTGTCGCTGCCGTCCAGCAGGCAGCACGACAGCAGGTACTCCTCCGCCTCCACGCTGTACGGCGGGGCCCGGCCCGCCGGCGGGACGCCCACCGGCTCGCCGCCGGGCGAGCGGCGCGCCGAAGAGGGGGCGGTGAGGGTCTCAGCCATGCGGAAGGTGGCGAGTTAGTGGCGGGGAGTGCCCGGGCGGCAACATCAGCTTCTTAACAAGTTGTTCGCGGCCGTATCACCGTGGGACCCGCGGCGCCGTTCGGGGATCCCTCCCCGGATACCGCCGGCCGCTTTCCGCGGCGGCCCGCGCCCGGTTTCCCGGGGCCGGCTCGTGGCACGCGGCGGGTTCAGCTTTCGGCCGGGACGATCGGGTTCTCGGACACGACGTCGAAGCTCAGCTCGACGGCCACGTCGGCGTGCAGCTTGATCTTCACCGTGTGCTGGCCGAGCGTCTTGACCGGCGTGTGCAGGTGGATCCGGCGCCGTTCGATGTCCAGCCCGGCCTGCACGAGTTTTTCGTGGAGATCGTTGGCGGTGACCGCGCCGAACATCTTGCCGCCCTCGCCGGTCTTCACCGCGAAGGCCACGCGGGTCTTCTCGAGCTTCGCCGCCAGCCCCTGGGCGACGGAAAGCTCCTGCGCCTCGCGCTCGGCCCGGCGTTTCTTCAGCGCCTCGATCTGCTTGCGGTTGGCGTGCGTGAGGGGCACGGCGATGGCGCGCGGCAGCAGGTAATTGCGCGCATAGCCGGCGCGCACCTTGACCTGGTCGCCCTCGGCGCCGAGACCCTCGACGGGTTTGATCAGCAATACTTCACTTTGAGCCATGAGAAAAATCCGGTTGGAAAACGGGGAAGGGACGCGCGGCGACCGCGCTCAGAAGGGCACATCGTCCTCGACGGCCGGGGAACCGCCGGCCGGTTTGGTC
>JBJKRD010000462.1:0-7252 GCA_046704925.1 Opitutaceae bacterium
CCGGATGGGAATTCATCGCTGATGCAGTTTACGGGTCTTTATCCCGGTCGGCAGCTTACGCCGGAGGCTGCGCCGCAACTGGCGGCGGGCGCGCGAGCCAAACTGCTTTCGGTGGGCGATTCTTTCAACGGCGAATGGGATTATGTGGAGCACATGACATTTTATGCCCGGCTGCACGATTGGTGGAGCGCCCATCACGTGCTCGCGCTCCTTTACGACAACACGGAACCCAACCTCAACGGCAAATTTCCCAATGGCGGCTTTGCGCAGTTGGACAGCAGTTGCGGTGTCACCGCCGGCATTGCGGAAATGCTGCTGCAGAGTTACGCGGGATACATCGAGCTGCTTCCGGCCCTGCCCCGCGCCTGGCCCAGCGGCCGGGTAACCGGCCTGCGCGCCCGCGGCGGCTTCACGGTCGCCATCGCCTGGCGCGACGGCCGCCTTGTCGAGGCGGAGATCTCCAGCCGCGCCGGCGGCCCCTGCCGGTTGCGGTACGCAAACCGCACGGCGGAATTTGACCTCCGCCCGGGCGAAAGCCGGCTGATCCGACCCGACCAACTGCCGGTGGAGTCGCCCTGGCCGGAGAGCCTGGCGAACGGACCCGCCGGTCGCGCGGCGCGTCAGGGGCCGGGGCCTTCGGTTTCGCCGGTCTTCCCGACCACCATATCGCGATAGCCGGGCTCCAGGCCCGCTGCGTTCCGGATGGCGGCCGGGACCGACGGCCCGTTGCGCTCCCAAACATTGCCCGGGCCGTTGGCATTCTTGAGGAATCGCTCGGCCGGGCACCAGTTGTCGCGGAACGTGATGAACGACGAACCTTCGTCGGCGTACAGGTAGAACCAGTGGTTTGGCCGGTCGACGTAGGGGCTCATGGTGATGTCGTCGACACAGTTTTCGGCGACCACCGTCCCCGGTTGGGCCGAGAGCGTGTAGATGCCGGCCGTGTCGCACAGCCGGGTGGCGACGTGTTCCACGCGGTTGGCCACCACGCGGTTGTCGCGCAGGCAACTGCGGGCCGGAGTCCAACCCCACCCGACGCTGATGCCGGTGTACGGGAGGTCGCGGAGCGTATTGTGTTCGACGTCGATGCCGCGGGCGTAGCCGATGCCGATGCCGACGCAGCCCCAGTCCTCCACGCCGCAATCCGCCACCAGGTTGTTGGCGATCCGCACGCCGGCGCAGACTTCCCGCGCATCGGTCGGATCGTAGGGCACGTGGGTTTCCACGCCCCCGGTCTGGAACGAACCGAGCTGGATGCCGTTGCCGCCGATGTCCTCAAACACGCAGCCTTCGACCCGGTCGTCGTGGGCGCCGCGCACCAGATCCAGCCCCGAGGCCGCCAGGTGTTCGAAGCGGCAACGCTCAAAGTCCACCTGATCGGCGGCCACCGCCGTCACGGCCGCCGGCATCCGTCCGGTCCACGCCTGGTTTTCCAGCGTCGCCTTTTCCGGCGTGCCCGGCACTGCGAGTTTGTAGGCTTCCCGCAGGTCCATGCCCTCCTGGAGCGGCACGTGCCCCTGCGCCGACGGACGCCGCCACGCGCTGTGCGCAAACTCGATGCCCCGGAACTGCAGGTGGCGTACGGGCCGGTCGAGGGTCCCGGCGATCCGGACCAGGGCCGCCAGCGCGGGTGCCACCACGGACGCGCGCGTCAGATCCTCGCCGGGACGCGGCCAGTAGAGCACCCGGCCGTCGGCCAGCTGGCACCATTCCCCCGGCTGATCGAGAAACTCCACGGCGCCGACCAGAAAAAAAGCCCCGCCGCCGCGCGGCGGCAGGATGGGCTGCGGCCACGGATGGGCAAATTCGATCCGACTCTCCGGCTGCGCGAAGGTGAGGTGCGCCTCCGCGCCCTCGCGCCGCGCCGTTCGCAGGCGCAGGATCGCGATCTCCCATTGCTGCTCCAGGACCATTTCCACTCCAGGGGGGATTGCAGCGGAAGCGCTTTCGTCCGCCGTGGACAAAGCGAGAAGCGGCGCCACCACCGAAGCCGGAATCGCGGCCTCCTCCTCCCGCCGATTCCAGCCGACCAGGTGCGACATTTCGCCTTCGTTGGGGGCGCGGGCCCGCGTCGCCCGGCGTCCGCCGACCCAAAACTGGCGGCAACGAACCTCGTTGCCGTCGAACCGCGGCGGCGGCGCCATCCACACGTGCCCGCGGGCCGCCGCGGGCAAGCCCGGCATCGCCTCGATCGCCTGCCGCCACGGTCCGACCGGCACCCCGCCGCTCAGGACCGGCCGTTCGCCCGGTGCGGCCTCAACCACCGTGGGACTCGCGGCGGTGCCCGAGTCCTCGGGATGGAACCACCAGGTGCCGGCCAGCCGATAAACGCCGCCGCGCAGAATGATCCGCACCCCGCCGGCCGGCGGCGTGGCCGCCTCGCGCCGCAGCTCCCGGGCGAGCCGGAGAGCCCGTGCAGGGGAAGCCACCGGCCGGTCCCGGGTTCCCGGGTTGTCGTCCGATCCGCCCGGCGCGACCCAGATTTCCGCCGCCGCCGCCGATGCCGCCAGCAGTCCCAAGAGCAGGGCCAGGACTCTCCGGGTCCGATGGCGTGCCGTCGACATGGCAGCCATCGGCAACTGCTTCCGGGAAAAAAGGCGAGCCTTTTGCGCCGGGCGCTCCGCTCCCGCCGCCGGTTGTCACCCATCGATTTCTCGCGCCAACGTCGAGGCGTCACCCGACCCGCACCCGCCCAGCCTTGTGGCTCCACCGCGCGGCCTTTGAGGCCGGCATGCGGCGCAAAAGCGTCGCTCCGGCTCCTCATTTTTTTGGCTCCGAAACGTTCTATTTCATCTGAAACTAGGGACAAACACTGGCATTTCGTCCGCCGGCCCGCCTCGGCGGACGGTGGCGATGCGTGATCCCACCGCCAGGCCTTCGCCCCGTCGGCAGTGTCGGTTGATCACGGCACACCCATCGGGAGGACTATGCCGGCCATACCTGCGAATGGCTTACCAAGCAGCGAAGAAATTCTTTGTCCGGACGTTTTTCCGGCGCTTCCGGAATCCATCGAGCGTGCGTCTATATGCGACCTCAAGCTATTATTCCGCGTCGAACCGCATTTCTGCGCCTGTCCACATTCCGCCGCAAGCGATGGGGATACGCGGCTGGTTTGCGGGCCATCGACGCCACCTCATACGAGGTTCCGATGGCCGGCATTCCGCTCGCGCCACCTGCCGTTCTCGCCGCGTCATCGACACCTGGTCCGCCGATTTCCCTAAAAAATGAGTTGACATCGCCATTTCATGAAACTCAAGTGCGTGCTCCGTTATTTCAGGTGAAATAGAAGGACTCCGACCCTCCTCTCCCCAAAGGCCCCGTCCCGGACAATCCGGCTACGTTCACCGTCAATCCGCACCTCCCTCCCCAATAGCTCATGAAACCCGATCCTGTCCCTGCCGCCCAAACCCGGGCTTTCCGGACCCGTCTCCTCTCCCCTGCCCTCGCCCTCGTGCTGGCGTTCGCGCCGCTGCTACCCGGCATCGCGTGGGCGCAAGGTCAAGGCCGCGGCACCATCGAGGGCCGCGTCCTGAATGCCGCCAACGGCCGCTACCTCAGCCGGGCGCGGATCTCCGTGGCCGGCACCGCCCTGGAGACCTTCACGGACAACTTCGGATTCTACGAACTGATTGATGTGCCCGCGGGCCCGGTGACTTTGCACGCCGCCTACACCGGCCAGCCGACGGTTTCCCTTCCGGTCACGGTCGAAGCCGGCCGCACCGCGACCCAGGACATCCAGTTCAACTCCCTGGCCGGACCGGCCGCCAAGGGCCCGATCAAGCTCAATACGTTCACGGTGCAGGCGGACCGGTTCAAGAACGCCAGCGAGATCGCCATCAACGAGGAAAAGAACTCGGTCAACATCAAGAACGTCATCGCCTCGGACGCCTTCGGCGACATCCCCGAGGGCAACGTGGGCGAATTCGTCAAGTACCTGCCCGGGGTGTTGATCACCTATGGCGGCCAGCCCTACACCTCGGGCGCCGACGCGACTGCCATCCAGATCCGCGGCTTCGGGGCCGAACAGACCGCGGTTTACGTCGACGGCGTGCCGATCACCAGCGCCGAGCCGGGCAACCTGACGAGCGCCATCGGCCTGGACCTGCTTTCAATCAACAACGCCTCGCGGGTCGAGCTGACGAAGGAACCGACTCCGGACATGCCGATGGATTCGATCGGCGGCGCGATCAACCTCGTGAGCAAAAGCGCCTTCGAATATGCGCACCCCAGCTTCGACTGGCGGATCTACGCAATCATGAATTCCGAGGACCTCAAGTTCTTCCACCGGGAACCGGGTCCGGGCGACAAGGAGACCTTCCACACCTTGCCGGGGTTTGACTTCACCTACGCCTATCCGCTCTCGTCCAAGCTGGGATTCTCGGTCACCGCCTCGGATTCCAACGAGTTCAACGAGAACCGCCGGATCCAGGCCAAGTACAAGTACGACATGAGCAAGACGGCCGCCTCCGGCTACAAGGACGACGCCTATCATCCTTATTTTGACAAGCTCCAGGTCACCGACGGCCCGCGGAATTCCTTCCGCAAGGCCGGCAGCTTCAAGGTCGACTGGCGTCCGACGCCCTCGCAGACGCTTTCGGTCAACTACCAGCTCTCGCGCTACGATTCGGTGGATTCCGCGCGGCGCCTGGAGCTTTCCCCGGACAATCCCGAGGACTGGGGACCCGATTTTGTCACGGGCAAGTTCGGCAGCAGCCAGAAGGGTGACACCACCGTGACCATGCTGGATTCCAAGGGCCAGACCAACTTCGGCTACATTCGGTACGCGCTCGACAAGGGGCCCTGGGTGATCCTCGCGGTGGCCAGCAGTTCGGTGTCGGACAGCGACTATCGCAGCGCGGCCAACAGCCACTTCTCCGAGGTGGACATGAACCTGAACAATGTCGGCCAGGTCATCTTCAAGAACATCCGGGACGGCATGCCCGGCCAGATCACCGTGCTCGATAAGAGCGGCAACCCGCTCGATTACACCCGGATCGCGAACTACTCCATCAACGGCCTGTCCAGCGGCACCTTCACCGCCCTGGCGGGCTCGGCACACAACAAAACCACGGACAACGTCTACAAGCTCGACGTGCAACGGGACCTGAATTTCTTCCCCCAACGGCTGATGAGCCTGACGTTCAAGGCCGGCTTTTATCGGGAGGAGCTCAAGACCGAGAAATCGGGACCCGGCGTCACCTGGGGCTATCAATACGTCGGCCCGGCCTCGGCGTTCGACGTCACCCAATATCAGGACAACGTGTACACCAACATCAGCCCGGGCTTCGGCCTGCCGGCGATGCAATGGGTCGATCCGTACAAGGTCTATCGCTTCTACCAGGCCCACCCCGATTATTTCTCCTCCACCTCGGACGACACTTCCAACGGCACGAGCATCGCGGCGAGCAACTGGATCTCGTACGTCAACACCCAGTACAGCATCAAGAAGACCTCGGACTCCTACTACGCCATGCTGACGGGTCGCTTCTTCCACAACCGGCTGTCGATCATCGCCGGCGCCCGCAAACAGCGCGACAAGCTCGTCGGCCGGGAGCCTTTCCAGGTCAAAGACTTCCGCTACCTCAAGAATTCCGACGGCACCCTGTATCGCGATTCCGCCTATCCCAACGGCGTGGACATGACCAAGGCCTCCGCTCTCAGCGACGCCGCCCTGCAGTCCCGCCTGGCCACGGCCGGCATCACCTTCGACCACGTGCTGAACCTCAATTCGCTCGAGGCCGCCAAGCTGCAATACATCCCGAACCACCAGGTCGACCAGAGCCGCTCCACGCCGACCACGCCGTCCGTCAACGTCGCCTACGATATCACCAAGAACCTGGTTGCGCGCGTCGGTTGGAGCCGCACGCACGCCGTGCCTGATTTTCAGACGGGTTCGTCCTACGACGCCCTGGGGCGTGTCCAGTTCAACGAGTCCACCGATCCCAACGCCTTCCCCGCGGGCACGATCGTGATCAACAATCCCAGCTTGAAGCCATGGACGGCCGACGATTGGGACTTCGCGCTCAGTTATTACACGCCGACCGGCGGTTCGCTCTCCGTCGACTACTGGATGAAAAAGATCAAGGACTTTTGGATCACCAACGACGTTCTCCTCGACGACTCCAATTACGCGGACGTCATGACCAGTTTCGGCCTGACGCCCGATTCCACCTACGTCAACTGGCAGATCCAGAGCTCCACCAACGGCATCGGGACCGCCACCACGCATGGCTATGAATTCGACGCGCGTCAGAGTCTCGGGTTCCTGGGCCGCTGGGGCAAGCCGTTCCTCGTGTTCGCCAACTACTCGATCAAGAAGCTCAGCCAAAATCAGAATGGCGACCAGATCGGCCCCACTTCCAACGCCTTCGGCAGCGCCGGCCTGAGCTTCAGCCTCAAACGCGTCAGCTTGATCGTCAAGGCCACCCACCAGAACACCGCCTATGCCAACCAGAGCTTCACGGCCAATTACATCGACTCGTCGACCGGACAGAAGCTCTCGGACAAGATCTTTGAATACTTCCCGGCGGTGACCCGGGTCGACGTGCAGTTCAACTTCCAGTTCTCCCGGCGCCTCGGCTTCTTCATCGACGGCCGCAATGTGCTGAACTCGAAGCTGAAGATGGTGCAGTACGACTCGCTCAACATCTGGCCGAAATACGCGGTTCCCTTCGACACGCGCGACACCGGCATCCAGTGGACGATGGGCATCCGTGGCACCTTCTGAGCGACGCGCCGGTTCGACCATCCTCCAAACGCAGCCCGGTCTCGCCGGCGGACCGGGCTCCTTTTTCGAAGGCGAATCGCTTAACGCCACCATGAACCGCCCCGCCCGGACGCCGCCGCTGTTTGTTCCGCCGGAACCGTCGCCGGGGCGCCGGTGCAGCCGCCGTTGGCTCGGCATGGTGGTGCTGCTCGGCCTCGCGGGAAGCCTGCCTGCCGCGGACGCTCCCGCCCTGCGTTTGTGGTATGCCAAACCGGCGGCACAATGGACCGACGCCCTCCCGATCGGCAATGGGCGGATGGGGGCGATGGTCTTCGGCGGGGTACCCGACGAGCGCATCCAGTTCAACGAGGACACGCTGTGGAAGGGCCGGCCCCAAGACTACGACCGCCCGGACGCCGGCCGCTACCTCAATCAGATCCGTCAGCTCATCCGGGACGGCCGACCCAAGGAGGCGGAGGCGCTGGCCCGGGCTCATTTCCTCGGCGACCCCGTCCGGCAGATGCCTTACCAGCCGTTCGGCGATCT
>JBJKRD010000463.1:0-3057 GCA_046704925.1 Opitutaceae bacterium
CATCCGCGCCACGGCGGAGAAAGTAGTGCCGGACCAGACCGTTGAAATTGAACGGCGACGCCGTGCCCGCGTAGACCTCGTAATCATGCACCTCGGGTTCGATGCGCAGCGCGGCGGCCATCTCCCGGGCGACGGCCGTGGTCTGTTCGAGGGTGCTGCCCTTGGGCATGTTGAGGATCACCTGGAACTCGGACTTGTTGTCGAACGGCAGCATCTTGACCTTCACCGCGCCGATGCCGAAGAGGGCCATCGAACCGACGGTCAGACCGGCGACCACCGCGAGAAACGCCCAGCGGCGGCCGCGGTGGGTGAGCAGCGGACGCATCACCCGGCTGTACAGCCGGGTGAAGAACGTGTCCGGCATGGCCTCGTCCTCCTCGCCCGCCGGGTCCTCCCGCGCCGCGGTGGTGTCGACGTACTCGGAGGCATGCTCCGGGTGCTTCACGTGCCCGCGCAGCACCTTCAGCGCCGCCCACGGCGTCACCGCGAAGGCCACCATGAGCGAAAACAGCATGGCCGCGCTCGAGCCGATCGGGATGGGCCGCATGTACGGACCCATCATGCCGCTGACAAACGCCATCGGCAGCACCGCCGCGATCACCGCCCAAGTCGCGAGGATGGTCGGATTCCCCACTTCATCGACCGCTTCGACCGCAATCTGGATCAGCCGTTTGCGCCGGCAGCTCGGCAAGCCCATGTGCCGGACGATGTTCTCCACCACCACGATCGCGTCGTCCACCAAGATGCCGATGGAGAAGATCAGGGCGAAAAGCGTGATCCGGTTGAGGGTGTAGCCGTACAGGTAAAAGACGAGCAGGGTGAGGCCGAGCGTCACGGGGATCGCCAGCATGACGACCAGCGACTCGCGCCAGCCCAGGAACAACAGAATGAGGATCGCCACGCCGAACACGGCGATGCCCATGTGCAGCAGCAACTCATTTGATTTCTCGCTCGCGGTGGCGCCGTAATCGCGGGTCACCGAAACGGTCACATCCGCGGGGATGAGGATGCCCTTGAGGCCGTCGACCTTCCGCATCACCGCGGCGACGACCGCGACCGCATTGGCGCCGGGGCGTTTGGCGACGCTGAGCGTCACCGCCGCCTCCTCCGGGCCGGCCGCCGCCCCGCCCCGGCCGTAAAGCACGTAATTGGCGGGCTCGGACGGCCCGTCGACAATGGTCGCGACATCCCGCAGATATACCGGCCGGCCGTCGAAGACTCCGACCACCACCGCGCCGACATCCTGCGCATCGCGGAAGAACGTTCCCGTCTGCAGCAGCATCTGCCGGTTGTCGAACTCCTGGGCGCCGGTGAACGCCTGGGCGTTGGCCTGTTGGAGCATCGGCACCAGGGAGGCGGCGCTGAGATTGCGCGAGGCCAGCCGCTGCGGATCGAGTTCGACACGCACCTCGCGATGAGTGCCGCCGATGAGGGTGGTCTCGGCGACCTCGGGGATGGTCTTCACCGTGTCGTCCACCTGGGCGGCGATGCGGCGCAGCATGAAATGCCCGTACCGCGTGCTGTGGAAGGTCAGCGCGAGGATGGGCACGTCGTCGATCGTGCGCGGTTTGACCAGCGGCGGGGAGACGCCGATGGGGATGCGGTCGAAATTGGTCTGCAGCTTCTGATTGAGCTTCACCAGGCTCTTCTCCAGATCCTCGCCCACCTTGAACCTCACGATGGTCAGGTCGCCGCCAGGACTCGCGGTGGAATAGAGGTATTCCACCCCGGGGATCTCCCAGAGCAGCTTTTCCAGCGGACGGGTGACCCGGCTCTCCACCTCGGCGGCGGTGGCCCCGGGCATCGCGACCATGACGTCGATCATGGGCACCTTGATCTGCGGCTCCTCCTCGCGCGGCAGCATCAGCACCGCGAACAGGCCGAGCAGCAGTGACGCGGCCACCAGGATGGGCGTCAGCTTCGAATCGATGAACAGCGACGCCATCCGGCCGGCGAAGCCGTATTTCCGCGGATCGGGAAACGGCGAGCCCTGGACGGCGCTCATGGCGCGACCTCCAATGGCTGGCCATCCTGCAGACCGACGGGCGGGTTCACGACGACCTGCTCACCGTCCGCGATGCCGGCGAGGATCTCCACCCGGCGCCGGTCGGCCGGGCCGCGGGTCGCGCCGGTCTTCACCAACCGCAGCACGGCCCGGTTGCCGTCGTCGACGAACACCCGCTCCATCTCCCCGAGCGCGGAGACCGCCGCGACCGGCGCCAGGAGGGCCCGGACGGGAACACCCGGTACCTGCACCCGGGCGTACTGCCCGGAACCCACCGGCACGCCCGCGGGCACGGAGATCTTGACCGTGACCGTCCGAGTCATCGGATCGGCCGCGGACGACAGTTCCACCAGGCGCCCGGTGAACGCCGCGCCCGCAGCGGGCACGTCGGCGGCCAGCGGGGTGCCGACCGCCAGGTGCGGGATGAGCGAATCGGGGATGCCGGCCTCGATCTGGAAGTCTCCAGTCCCCTCGACTTCGAGCAGCGGCATGCCCGGCGCCGCGAGATCGCCGGTGCTGGCCAGCTTGCGGGCGACCACGCCGTCGAACGGCGCGCGCACTGTGGCGTAGCCGAGCATGACCTCGGCCTCGCGGACCATGGCGGCGGTCATCGCGTAACGGTCCTCGAGACTCTTCACCATATCGGGAGTGCTGGCGTTCTTCGTCAGCAGGTCGCGCTCGCGATCGAGGTCGCGACGGGCCTGGTTGAGCTGCGCCTGCGCCTGCAGCACCCGGGCGGAAATCTCGCCCGCCGAGATCTTGACGAGCAGGTCACCGGCCTTCACGCGCTGGCCGAGCACAACGGGCATCTCCTCAATGGCTCCCATGACCTTGGCGGCGATCATGGCCCGCTGCACCGGGCGCACGGTGCCCGTTACCTCGATAAGGACCGGAACCTCCTCGGTGTGGATGGTCACCGTCTGCACCCGGGCAGGCGCCAGGCTTGCGGCGACCCCGGTGGCGGATTCGTGGCGGCCGCACCCGGCAAACAAGGCGGGCACGGCGAGCAAAACTAGGTGGAGCTTGGATTTCATGAAGAAGGGGATCGATTG
>JBJKRD010000464.1:0-4096 GCA_046704925.1 Opitutaceae bacterium
AGATCACCCCGAGCGGCGCGGTCACGACTGTCGCGGGCTGGGCCGGGAACAGCGGCAGCGCGGACGGCCCCGGCAGCGCCGCCCGTTTAGCTTCCCCGGAGGGCGTGACGGTCGATCGCGCCGGCAATCTCTACGTGGCGGACACGAACAACCACACGATCCGCAAGATCACCCCGGCGGGCGACGTCTCCACCCTGGCGGGGCTGGCCGGGGCGAGCGGGAGCAGCGACGGTGCCGGGAGCAGCGCGCGATTTCAATATCCCGCGGATCTTGCGATCGACGCGGCGGGCGACCTTTTCGTCGCCGATACCGACAACCAGACGATCCGCCGGGTCGCACCGAACGGCCTCACGGGTACCGTCAGCGGCCTGGCCGGCGCCAACGGCAGCAGCGACGGCGCCGGGAGCGGCGCCCAGTTCTTCTATCCCACCGGCGTCGCCGTCGACGGTGCCGGCAACGTCTACGTGGCCGATACGAGCAACCACACGATCCGCGAAGGGCTCCCGGTTTCCGCCCCCCGCATTCTCACCCAGCCGCAAAGCCAGACCGTGTCGGCTGGATCGAGTGTGACTTTCGCGGTGACCACCGACGGTGCGCCTGCTCCCACCTATCAATGGTACAAAGACGGCACGGCCATTGCCGGCGCCACCGGCGCCGCATTGACTTTGAACAATGTCCAGACCTCCGCCGGGGGCTCCTACACCGTCGTGGTCAACAATCTGGTGGGCAGCGTCACGAGCGATGCCGCCACCCTGACCGTCAGCGGCGGTGCGGCCATGGCCGCCGAGGTTGGGTCCGCCGGAGGCGGAAGCGGCGGCGGCGGCGGTGGGTACATCCCGGCGTGGTTCCTGGCGGCGCTGGCCCTGCTTGCCACGGCCCGCGGCGCCGTCGCGCGGGACCGCCGTCGGAAATAGACGCCCGGAAACGGCTTCGCCGAATCGGTTTGCCAACCGGGCGGCACTTGGGCTCCAAGTGGAGTTCTTGGTGTCCAACCCGGCAAGAATCGCCGTGTCTAATCGCCGCGCCAAGGGAATTACTGAAAATTCCGATCCTTTGACGAACCAGTATCGCCTCCCCACACTCCGCCGCATGCTTCACCCCAGGGCCGATCGTCCCGAACCGGCATCTGCGATTGCCGCCGTCCCCGTACCGTCCCGCGGTCTGCGCCCGTCCCGCGGACCGCGTCCGGGCTGGATACTGCTCATCGTGCTCGCCATCGTTTCGCTCCGGCCGGCGCAGGCCGATCCGGGATCGCGGGTGTCCCTTCCGGGGAGCATCCGGGAGATTCCGCTCCAGCCCCAGGCGACCACCCTGCCCGAAGGCCGGCCCCAACCGCGGATCACGCGCTCGACGCTGACGGCGGCGGAATCCTCCGCGTCGATGGACTTTGAGCTCGCCCTCCGGATGCGAAACTTTACCGAGTTGCAGGCGCGCGTCAGCCGCCGCGAGATCATTCCCCGGTCCGAGATGGCCGCCAAATACCTTCCCCTGGCCGCGGATTACCAGCAGCTCGTCGACTGGCTCATCGCACAGGGTTTCACCATCACCTACCAGGACGACAGTCACCTCGGCGTCTTCGCCCGCGGCACGGTCGCCCAGGTCGCGAAGGTCTTCGGCACGCAATTCGCCCGGGTCAGCTACGAGGGTGGCGAATTCACCTCCGCCATTTCGGCACCGAGCGTGCCGACCGCGTTGGCGCCGGCGCTGCTGGGCATCAACGGGCTCCAGCCGCACCTCCGCGCGCACAAGCTGCAGATGATCCCGCAGGCGATCCTCAGTGCGCCGTATACGCCGTCGCAGATTCGGCATGCCTACAACGCCAGCGCGACCGGCCTCGACGGCACCGGGCAGACGGTGGCGACTGTGATCGACACATTCCCCAATGACTCCGACCTCACGGCCTTCTGGTCACGGTACGGCATCCCGCAATCCCTCAGCAACGTGACCAAGATCCAGGTCGTCAGCGGCGCGCTGCCGACGCCCAGCGGCGAGGAGACGGTCGACGTCGAATGGAGCACGGCCATGGCGCCGGGAGTCAGGGTGCGCGTCTACGCGACCACCGCCCTGCAGATCAATTATCTCGATCAAGCATATCAGCAAGTCTATGCGGACCTGCCTGCGAATCCAGGCTTGCGGCAACTGATGCTATGCTTCGGCGTGAACGAGGACTCGATCTCGGACAGCCAACTGCGATCCGAAGCGCAGAACCTCATGACCCTGGCGGGCGCCGGCGTGACGATCTTCGCCTCCTCCGGCGACGGTGGTTCGAATCCCGACCCGAGCAGCGGGCGGTACAACGCCTCCGCGACGACCCAGGTCATCTACCCCACCGGCGATCCCAACGTAACCTCGGTGGGTGGAACCAGCACAACCTTGGTCGACACCAACGGCGGCACGATCGACAGCGAAACCGGGTGGTCGGGCAGTGGCGGCGGACAGGGCACCACCGGGCTGCCGTTTCTCGTCCGGCCGGCGTGGCAGACGGGCCCCGGCGTGCCGGCCGGCACCGGTCGGCTGGTTCCCGACGTGTCAACCACGGCCGATCCCAGCCTTGGCGTCCTGATCTACCTCAACGGCAGTTGGGTCCAAGTCGGCGGCACCAGCGTCAGTGCGCCCATTTGGACCGGCTTCTGCGCCCTGCTCAACCAGGGACGAGCCTACACCGGCCAGGGTTCCTTGGGCCTGCTGGGACCCAGCATTTACCCCCTGATCGGCACGACCAATTTCCATGACATCACCACCGGCAGCAATGGCGCCTATAGTTGCACGCCCGGCTACGATATGGTGACCGGCATCGGCACGCCCGACATGGCGATGCTCCTGCAAAATCTGGTGGCCAGCTTCGCACCGACGATCGTGGGCCAGCCGGGAAGTCCGACTGTCACGGTGGGTCAGAACGCAACCTTCGGGGTCACTGCAAATGGCAACCCCCTGCCAACTTATTTGTGGCAGCGGGAACCCGCCGGAAGCACGACTTGGAGCGACCTTGCCGACAATACCACCTACACGGGGTCGACCACGGCATTATTGACCGTGAAGACCGTGACCGAATCCATGAGCGGCGACACCTTTCGTTGTGTGGTAACCAATGCCAATGGTTCGGCCACCTCCGTGGCGGCGACGCTGATTATTGCCACGCCGCTGGCGGTCACGACGCTTGCCGGGCAGGCCGGCTCGAGCGGCAGCACGGACGCCACCGGCACGACCGCCCGCTTCAACGACCCGTCCGACGTGACCGTCGACGGCGCCGGCAACGTCTACGTGGCCGACAGTAACAACAACACGATTCGGAAGATCACGCCGGCGGGCGCCGTCACCACGCTGGCGGGGCTGGCCGGTGTCGCCGGCAGCACCGACGGCCCCGGCAGCGCAGCCCGGTTCGACCATCCGCTCGGCATCACGGTCGACGGGGTGGGGACGATCTATGTGGCCGATACCGGCAACAACGCCATCCGCAAGATCTCCGCTTCGGGCGACGTCACGACCGTGGCTGGTGCGGGGGCCGGACTGCAATCGCCCTCCGACGTCGCCGTGGACGGCAGCGGCACGCTCTACGTCGCCAACACCGGCGATAATACGATTCGAAAGATCACCGCATCCGGCGACGCTTCCACGCTAGCGGGCGGGTTCGCCGCACCGCTCGGCATGACGGTCGATTCGGCCGGAAACGTGTACGTCGCCGACACCAACGATGAAACCGTCCGAAAAGTCTCGCCGTCGGGAACGGTGACCCTCCTGGCCGGGCAGCCCGGGCTGTCGGGAAGCACCGATGGCGTCAGCACCTGGGCCCGCTTCTATCACCCGTCCGATCTCGCCGTCGACAGCTCGGGCAACCTGTTTGTGGCGGATACGGACAACCACGCACTTCGCAAGATATCGCCGGCGGGCGTCGTCAGCACGGTGGCGGGTTTGGCGGGAACCAGCGGCAGCGCCGACGGTGTCGGCACCGCCGCCAGGTTCTACTACCCCACCGGGGTCGCGGTGGACGCAGCCGGCAACGTCTTTATCGCGGACACCAGCAATCACATCATCCGGAAGGCCGTCACCCCCGTCGCACCCACGATCCAGACGCAGCCGCAAAGCCAATCGGTCACGG
>JBJKRD010000465.1:0-12320 GCA_046704925.1 Opitutaceae bacterium
AGCCGCCGCCCGGCCGGCGAATCCGAGGGCCGCCGCCACCCGTTCGAGCCCGTCCGGCCACCCGGAGGCAAACGGGGCCACGAAGCAAGCGAGCCCGAGCGACACAAGCAGACCGTAGGCGGTCACCTCGAAATAACGTCCCGTCCGGGGCGCCGCCGGGCCGGCGGCCAGCAATTCCGGCCGCACGCGGGCGATGCCGGCCACCGTCAGGGTCGTGATGACCGCCTCGCCCGCACCGATCAGCATGTGGACTCCGGCCATTGCCGGCAGCACCACGTTCCACGCCACGGTACCGGAGAAGGCCAGCTCCCCGGCGCACACCACGGCGGCGAAGACGGTGGAGACCCAGGCGCCAAAGGCCGTGGCCAGCAGACGGACGCGCAGGCTTCCACCCCCGGCCCGCCGGACCACCGCATAGACGCCGTAGCCGACCCCGGGAGCGACGATCGCCATGTTGAAGACGTTGGCGCCGAGGGCCGTCATGCCCCCGTCCGCAAACATGAGGCATTGGACGATCAGCACCGTGGTCAGGGCCAGGACCGCGGCGCTGGGCCCCAGCAGCACCGCGACCAGGACGCCGCCGATCAAATGGCCCGAGGTGCCCCCGGCCACCGGGAAATTGAGCATCTGCGCTGCGAAGACGAAGGCCGCGGCCAGACCGATCAGCGGCACGCGATTGACGGCGGCACGGCGGCGCATCGTGCGCAGCGCGACGCCGACGCCCGCGACCGCCAGGCCACCGCTGAGGATCGCCGTTTTCGCGTCAAGAAACCCGTCGGGAATGTGCATGCCGTGCGGCGCGTTGCGGGTCCATGCATCGCGAAGTCACGGGGCCAAGTCAACCTGACGTATCCCGCGCGCTTCGCCGGTCAGCCCACCAAGGCGCGCACCCGGCGCGCCACCTCCGGCAGGGCCGCCGCCACCGGGGCCGACAACTCGAGCGTCATCGGTTTGAGCTCCGCGATGGAAACGGTGATGACCTCGATCTCCGGCAGCGGGCCGAGCAGCGCGGCCGCCGCCAGCAGGTCCCGCAGTCCGATGTCGTGCGCGCCCAGAGCCGGCGGAAAATCGTCCACCAGCCGGGCCCGGAACTGCGCGACCGTGCCCGCCGGCGCCCCGTCCCGCGTCGCGTCGATCAGGATCACGCGCGCATGGCTGCGCAACAGCCCCAGAAGATGAAAGCCGCCGGTGCCGCCGTCGACCACCTGCACCCGGGGCGGCCACGTCTGCCCGGCCAGCATCCGGCAGGCGTGCACGCCCACGCCCTCGTCGCCGACCAGCAGATTGCCGACGCCGAGGACGAGCACGTCGGTCGGCGACGCGGCCGGGCCGGCCGATTGTCGGGAGTCCGCCACGCGGCGTCAGCGGTCGCGGGGCCCGGAGCCGGGCCGCGCCCCTGGTGAAAGCGAAAACCAGGACCGGCCGTCCCCCTTCAGGATCCCTTCGCGGACGAATTTCCAGCCGCCGACCATGGACGACATCACCCCGTGGCCCTCGACATAGTCGTGGTAGAACACGAGGTAGACGTGGACGATCGCGAACACCACGAAGAACCACATCGCCAGGTAGTGCCATTGGCGCAGGGCGAAGTCGCCGCCAAAGAGCGGCACCACCCACCGGAAGAGCTGCGGAAACCACGCCTTGCTCATCGAGGCGTACATGCCAAAGCCGCTGACCACCTGGAACACGAAGACCAGGAACATCGCGAAGTAGGTGAAATACGCCAGCGCATTGTGCCCGACGGCGTTGATTGCCCGGTTCTTGGCCTGAAAGACGTCGACGCGGAGCACCGCCAGCACCTCCCGGAACTGCGCGCGCCGCAGGGGCAGGAAGTTCCGCCAATCGGCGAACTGGTTGCCGACGAAACCCCAATAGATGCGGAAGGCGAAATTGAACACGAAGACGTAGGCGGCGGCGAAATGGATGAATCGGGTCACGCCGAACCAGTAGCTGAAAGACGCCTCGCTGGCGCTGGCGACGGCCGGCGGATGGGCGATGATCAGGCCCGTGACCGTCAACACCAGGATGCAGAGGGCGTTCAACCAGTGATAGAACCGCACGGGCAATTCCCACACGTAGACGCGCCGGAAGAGCGACGCGGCCGGGAGCGCTTCAGGGGTCATGGCGGAACCTCCTTTCACCGGGCGGGACGGGTCGCGGCCGAGCCGAGCCGCCCGCCGCGGTCGTCGTAAAGATGGACGGCGCAGGCGAGGCAGGGATCGAACGAATGAATCGTCCGCAGGATTTCGAGCGGCTGGGCGGGATCGTGCACGGGCGTGCCCACGAGCGAAGCCTCGTAGGGCGACCGCTGGCCGCCGCCGTCCCGCGGCGAGGCGTTCCACGTGCTCGGCACCACGAGCTGGTAATTGGCGATCTTTTGATCCTGGATCACGATCCAGTGGGCGAGCGCGCCGCGCGGCGCCTCCGAGGCGCCCACGCCGCGGGCCGTCTTCGGCCAGGTCGCCGGCTCCCACTTGTCCTTGGTGAAGGTGCGGGAGTCGCCGTTGCGGATATTGGCCAGCAATTGGTCGTAGAATTCCCGCGCCCAGCGCGCGATCAGCCGCGTCTCGATGCCGCGGGCGGCCGTGCGACCGAGGGTCGAAAACAGCACTTTCGCCGGAGCCTTGAGCGCCGCCAGGGCTTCCGTGACCGCTTCGCGGATCTCCTCGTGACCGCTGGCAAAGCCCACCAGCATGCGCGCGAGCGGACCGACCTCCATGGCATGCCCCTTCCACCGCGGGGTCTTCAGCCACGAGTATTTGCCGTCGACATTCAGATGCTCGTAAGGCGGCTGCGGCCCGGTGTAATGGAACTTCGTCTCGCCGTCCCACGGATTGAGCGCGCGGTCGTCGCCGCCCTCGTAGGCGTACCAGGAATGGTGGATCGACTCGCGGACGCCCTCGGGATCGTGCGGGTCGACCGGATGGACCTTGGTGAGATCGCGGTCCAGCACCGCGCCCCGGGCGAACTTGAAGTGCCCGATGTCGGCAAACCCGTTCGTGGGCAGGTCGCCGTAGCACAGGTAGTTGCTCACGCCGCCCCCGATTTCGGTCCAGTCGAGGTAGTGCGGCGCGACGGCGAGCAGGTCGGGCAGGTAGACCTGCTCGACGAACGTCGCGGCATCGGCGAGCAGCCGGCCGACATAGGCGAGGCGTTCCGCGTTGATGGCGTTGGCCTCGTCAATGTTGAGGGCGCACGGGACGCCGCCGACCAGGTAATTCGGATGGGGATTCTTGCCGCCGAAGATCGTGTGCACCTTCACGATCTCCTTCTGCCACTCCAGCGCCTCCAGGTAATGGGCGACCCCGATCAAGTTGACCTCCGGCGGCAGCTTGTAGGCCGGATGGCCCCAGTAGGCGTTGGCGAAGATCCCGAGCTGGCCGCTCTCGACGAAGGCGGTCAGGCGTTTTTGCAGGTCGCGGAAGTAAGCCGGCGAGCTTTTCGGCCAGGCCGAGATGCCCTGGGCGATCCGGGAGGTCTCGGCCGGATCGGCCTTCAGCGCGCTGACCACGTCGACCCAGTCGAGCGCGTGCAGATGGTAGAAGTGGACGACGTGGTCCTGCAGGTACTGGGCGCAGAACATCAGGTTGCGGATGAGCTCCGCATTCGGCGGCACCGCGATGCCCAGGGCATCCTCGACCGCCCGCACGGAGGCGAGGGCGTGGACCGTGGTACACACGCCGCACACCCGCTCGGTAAACGCCCAGGCATCGCGCGGATCGCGGCCTCGGAGGATGGTCTCGATGCCCCGGACCATGGTGCCGGCGCTCCAGGCGTCGACGATGCGGCCGTCCTGGACCTCGGCCTCGATGCGCAGGTGCCCCTCGATGCGGGTGATGGGATCGACAACGATACGCGTGCTCATGGGTCACTCCTTGGCTGAATCCGAGGGGGTCTCCGCGGCGGGCGGCGGCGCCAGGCTGGCCGACTCCCCGGGGTGTTCGCCGATTTCGCGGTGTTTGCGCACGTTGGTCAGGACCGCGTGGGCGGCGGCCCCGGCGACCGTCGCCGCGCCAACCGCCAGACCGATTTCGTCCGCCGTCGCTTCGATGCCGAAGCCCGCAAAATAGGCCAGACGCTGGTAGAAGGGACCGTTGTCCCAGAAGCCGGCCTCCGCGCAACCGATGCAGGGGTGGCCCGACTCGATCGGGTAGCTCACGCCGTTGTTCCAGCGCATGATGCCGCACGAGTTGTAGGTCGTCGGCCCGCGGCAACCCATCTTGTACAGGCAATAACCGCGCCGGGCATTCTCGTCGTCGAAGGTTTCGACAAACAAACCGGCGTCATAATAGGGGCGGCGGTAACAACTGTCGTGGACCCGCCGCGAATAAAAGGCCCGGGGCCGGCCGAGGGCATCCAACTGTGGAATCCGATCGAACGTCAGCAGGTGCACCACCACGCCGGCCATCACCTCGGCGATCGGCGGACAGCCCTGCACATTGATGATCGGTTTGCCGCTGACCACCCGGTGGATCGGCGTGGCCCCGGTCGGGTTCGGCTTGGAGGCCTGGACGCAGCCCGCGCAGGCGCAATTGCCCCAGGCCACGATCGCCTTCGCCCCCGCGGCGGCCTCGTGCACGATCTGCTGCGCGCTCCGGCCGCCGATGCAGCAATAAATGCCGTTCTCGGCCGTGGGCACGGAACCCTCGACCATCAGCAGGTAGCCCCCGGGGTACTTCTCGATCGTATCGTGCAGGCATTTCTCGGCCTGGGCGCCCGCGGCCGCCTGGAGGGTCTCGGTGTAGTCAAGGGACACCTTGTCCAGCAGGATGTCCGCCACCAGCGGATGCGAGGAACGGATGAACGACTCGCTGCAGCAGGTGCATTCCTGGAAATGCAGCCAGACGATCGGCAGGCGGCGCTTGGACTCGAGGGCCTTCACGACCTGGGCGACGCCGCTCGCTTCCAGGCCGAGCAGGGCGCCCATCCAGGTGCAAAACTTGACGAAATCACGGCGGCTGACACCGCGGGCACGCATTTCCTCCCACACGGTCTGGCCGCCGGCGCGCGGCGGGGATTCCAACTCATTCATGGCGATTTCGGTTGGCGCGCGCCGGCACGAACGGGCGGGCCGACGCACAAGCTGGGGTGACAGGGGATCGGTTGCCCGCGAATCTGCGCATATACTGATATGCGGCAATTGTAATTTGACCTTGCGGTCATTGAATAAGGGCGTCTTTCCCCGCGCGGCCCGACCGGAAAACGATCTGATGAGCGGCGGGGGCGGATTTCAGCCGACGAGGGTCCGCACCCGCCGGACGACCTCCGGCAGCGGACCAAGCAGGGCCGCGGTGGCAGACAGGTCCGGCCAACCGAGGTCGTGCGCCCCAGCGCCGGCGGGACTTCACCCGCGAGGCGGACGGGAACCTGCGCCACCCTCCCCGGCGGGCCGCCGTCGCGCGTGCCGTCGATAAGGATGGCGCGAGGGTGACTCCGCGCGAGTCCGAGCCATTGCAGTCCCCCGTGCCGCCGTCCACCATCCGGACCCCCGCCGGCCACCGGGCGGCACGGACGCCGCCCCCCTTGTCGCCACCGAGGAGGTTGCCCACGCCCGGCACCGGCACGGCGCCGGCGGACGGCGGCACGTCCAGGGCGGCGCCGACCCCGGGGACCCGTCCCCGCTCATGGACCGGGAGCCGGCGGGGCGGAACGGGGGCGACCGCGGGTGAACCACGACCGGCCATCGGCCGGGCGGCCGTGCTCGTCGACGTGCTTCTCCACAAACTTCCACCCGCCCATCATGGAGGACATCACGCCGTGCCCTTCCACGTAGTCGTGATAGAACACGAGATAGATGTGGATCAACGTGAAGACCAGGAACAGCCAGGTGAGGGCATAGTGCCACTGCCGCAGCCCGTACTCCCCGCCGAACAACGGCACCGCCCAGGTGAACAACTGGGGGAACCAGAATTTGCTCATCAGAGCGTACATCGCGAAGCCGCTGACGATCTGGAAGACAAAGAGCACGAAGACCGCCGAGTAGGTGAAGTACGCGAGCGCGTTGTGGCCCACCGCGTGAATGGGGGTGTTGCGTGACTGGAGCACGTCCACACGCAGAACGTCCACCACCTCGCGGATCTGCGCCCGCCGCCAGGGGATGAAGTTGCGCCAGTCGGCGTATTTGTTGCCGACGAAACCCCAATAGATGCGGAAGAGGAACGAGCACAGCAGCACATAGGCGGTGACGAAGTGGATGAACCGGTTCACGCCGAACCAATAGCTAAAGGACGCCTCCGCGGCGCTGGTGAGGGCCGGCGGATGCGCGATCAGCAGGCCCGTGACCGTGAGCACGAGCAGGCAAAGGACGGTGATCCAGTGATGCAGGCGCACCGGCAGTTCCCAGACATACACGCGCTTGAAATCGTGGCTGCCGGCCGCGCCCGCGGGTCCGTTGGCATTCATGCCTGCCTCCTTGCTAGACGGCGGCCGGACCGGCCGCCGCCGCCAGCGGCGCGCCGCGATCGTCGTAGAGGTGCACCGCGCACGCGATGCACGGGTCGAACGAATGCACGGTGCGGAGGATCTCGAGCGGCTGTTTGGGATCCTGGACCGGAGTGCCGATCAGCGCCGCCTCGTAGGGCGAACGCTGGCCGTAGACGTCGCGTGGCGAACCGTTCCACGTGGTGGGGACCACGAGCTGGTAGTTCTCGATCCGTTCCTGCTTGATGACGATCCAGTGGGCCAGGGCGCCGCGGGGCGCCTCGGAAGCGCCGACGCCCCGGGTTTCCTTCGGCCAGGTCGACGGCTGCCATTTCTCGCTGGTGAAGGTGCGGGAATCGCCGTTGCGGATGTTGGCCACGAGCTGGTCGTAGAATTCCAGCGCCCACCGGGCGACCAGCCGCGTCTCGATGCACCGGGCCGCGGTGCGGCCCAAGGTGGAGAAGAGCATCGCGGGCGGCGCCTTCAAGGCGGCGAGCACCTCGGTCACGGCCTCCTTGATTTCCGGCCGCCCGGCGGCGTAGCCCACGAGCATGCGGGCCAGCGGACCGACCTCCATGGCCCGGCCCTTCCAGCGGGGCGTTTTGAGCCAGGAGTATTTTCCCTCGACGTTCAGATTCTCGTAGGGCGGCCGCGGGCCCGTGTAGTTGAGCCGGGTCTCGCCCCACCACGGATTGAGCGCCTGATCGTCCCCGCCCTCGTACCGGTACCAGGAGTGGGTGACCGATTCGCGGACGCCGTCCGGGTCGTGCGGATCCACCGGATGGACGCGGTCCAGGTCCCGGTCGAGGACGGCGCCGCGCGCGAATTTGAACCGCGCCACGTCGGCGAGGCCGTTGACCGGCAGGTCGCCGTAGCAGAGATAATCCTTCACCCCGCCGCCGATCTCCGCCCAGTCGAGGTAATACGGCGCGACCGCGAGCAAGTCCGGGACATACACCTCCTCCACGAAGCGGCGCGCGTCCTCGAACAGACGCCGTACGAACGCGAGCCGCTCGGCGTTGATGGCGTTCGCCTCGTCGATGTTGAGCGAGCAGGGCACGCCGCCGACCAGGTAGTTCGGATGCGGGTTCTTGCCGCCGAAAATGGTGTGGACGCGCACGATCTCCTTCTGCCACTCGAGGGCCTCCAGGTAATGGGCGACGCCGATGAGATTGACCGCCGGGGGCAGCTTGTAGGCCGGATGGCCCCAATAAGCCTTGGCGAAGATGCCGAGCTGGCCGCCCTGGGCGAAGGTGGCGAGGCGCTGCTGCAGGTCGCGGAAATACCGGGGCGAACTCTTCGGCCAGGCGGAGATGCTCTGGGCGATCCGGGAGGCCTCGTCGGGGTCCGCCTTGAGCGCGCTGATCAGGTCCACCCAGTCCAGCGCATGGAGCTGGTAGAAATGGACCACGTGATCCTGCAGATATTGCGCGCAGAACATGAGGTTGCGGACCAACTCCGCGTTCGGGGGCACGGCGACGCGGAGCGCATCCTCCACCGCCCGGACCGAGGCGAGGGCGTGGACCGTCGTGCAGACGCCGCACACGCGCTCGGTGAACGCCCAGGCGTCGCGCGGGTCGCGGCCGCGGAGGATGACCTCGATGCCCCTTACCATGGTGCCGGCGCTCCAGGCGTCGGCGATGCGGCCGTCCTTGATCTCGGCCTCGATGCGCAAGTGCCCCTCGATGCGCGTGAAGGGATCGACGACGATGCGATTGCTCATGATGACCTCCGGGGCTCAGGGTTGGGCGGCGGCCGGCGGTTCGGCGTCCCGCGCCGACTCGCCCGGTTGTTCGCCGATCGCCTGGTGTTTGCGGATGTGGGTCAGGACCGCATGGGCGGCGATGCCGCCGAGCGTGACCGCACCGAACGTGAGGCCGAGCTTGTCGGCGGTGGTCTCGATGCCGAACCCGGGGAAGCTCGCGATGCGCTGGTAAAACGGGCTGTCGTCCCAGAAGCCCGCCTCGGAACAGCCGAGGCAGGGATGGCCGGACTGGATGGGATAGCTGACGCCGCTGTTCCAGCGGATGATGCCGCAGGAGTTATAGGTCGTCGGGCCGCGGCACCCCATCTTGTAGAGACAATTGCCCCGGCGGGCGTTCTCGTCGTCGAACGACTCGACGAACAGACCCGCGTCATAATAGGGACGCCGGTAGCAGCTGTCGTGCACCCGCCGCGAATAGAACGACATCGGCCGGCCCAGCGAGTCGAGCTGCGGCAGGCGGTCGAACGTCAGCAGGTAGACCACGACGCCGGCCATCACCTCGGCGATCGGCGGGCAGCCCTGCACGTTGATGACCGGCTTGTCGGCGATGAGCTTGCGCACGGGGGTCGCCCGGGTCGGATTGGGACTCGCCGCCTGGACGCAACCGGCACAGGCGCAATTGCCCCAGGCCACCACTGCTTTCGCCCCCGCCGCGGCTTCCTTCAGAATGTCGAGGGCGCTGCGTCCGCCGATGCAGCAATACGCCCCGTCGTCGGCCGTCGGGACCGAGCCCTCCACCATCAACAGATAGCCGCCCGGGTTCTTCTCGATCGTTTCCCGCAGGCAGGCTTCCGCCTGGGCCCCGGCCGCCGCCTGCAGGGTCTCCGAGTAATCCAGGGAGATCCGGTCCAGCACGATGTCGGCCACGATCGGGTGCGCCGAGCGAATGAACGACTCGCTGCAACAGGTGCATTCCTGAAAGTGCAGCCAAACCACGGGCAGCCGGCGTTTGGTCTCAAGCGCCTTGACCACCTGGGCGACGCCGCTCGCCTCCAAGCCGAGCAAAGCTCCCATCCAACTGCAAAACCGCAAAAAATCACGCCGGCTCACGCCGCGCGCACGCATTTCCTCCCACAGACTCGGCCCGCCGGCAGGCGGCGCAGACGTCAGCTCGCTCATGAGGAACCCTGGGCTGATTGCGTCAACCGGCCGCATCCAGACCGGCTGGCGCGGGATTTTTCACCGGAAGTACCGGATTGGCATCACTCTTACGCCCGGTCGGTCCGTCGGGCAATGCACCACCGGCGACCGGGGACTTTATTAAACCGGCAGGCCGCCGGATTAAATGGTCTACTCCGCGGCAACTTGGCGCCTCGACTTCGCGCATCGGCCGCGCGAGAACCTCCCGGCATGCATGAGCTGGGCATCGCACAGTCGGCGTTCGACCTCGTGTTGGACCATGCGCGGAAGGCCGATGCCGCCCGGGTGGAACGGATCGTGATTCGCGTGGGCGCGCTCTCGGGCGTCGATCCCGAGGCGTTGCGTTTTGCCTTCGACGCCATCCTCCCGGAGACCATCGCCGAGGGCGCCGCGCTCCAAATTGACCTGATTCCCGCCGTCGCGTACTGTGGTCACTGCCAGCAGGAATTCACCCCTGCAGACAATTTTCTTCTCGAATGCCCGCGCTGCGGCCGGCCGGCCGCCGCGCTCAAACACGGCCGGGAGCTTGATCTCGTCCGCCTGGAAGTAACCTGACCACCATGTCCGCGCCCCCATCAAACCAGCCCCGCCCGCCCGAGGTGATTGTCGTCGACGTCCGCGAACCCGACGAAACGCCGCCCGCGCCGCCCGGCGACGCCCTGCCCGGCAGCCGGCGGGTCCTCGACGTCGAAGTCCGCCTGCTCGACCAGAACGACCGGCAGGCGGCGGCGAACCGCGCCCTCCTGCAGCAGCGCGGCATCCGGACCCTCAACTTCGTTTCGTCGCCCGGCGCGGGCAAGACCACGTTGCTGGAGCGCACGCTCGACGCCCTGGGCGGGTCGGTGCGGTGCGGCGTGCTGGTGGGCGACCTGGAGACGGACAACGACGCCCGGAGGCTGCGCCGCGAAGGAGTGCCCGTCGCCCAGATCACGACCGGCGGGACCTGCCATCTCGACGCCGCCATGATCGCCCGCGGACTGCAGGCGCTGCCGCTCGACGGGGTGCGCCTGCTCTTCGTGGAAAACGTGGGCAACCTGGTCTGCCCGGCATCGTTCGACCTGGGGGAAAACCGCCGCGTCACGCTGCTCTCCTGCACGGAGGGCGAAGACAAGCCCCTGAAGTATCCGCCGATATTCACCAGCGCCCATGCCGTCATCCTGAACAAGATCGACGTGGCCGCGGCCCTGGGTTTTGACCGCGCCGCCGCCCTCGCCAACATCCGGCGCGTGGCGCCCCAAGCCGAGGTGTTTGAACTCTCCGCCCGCACGGGGGAGGGTTTCGAGCGCTGGCTGACCTACCGCCCCGCGCGGCTTGGACACAGGCGACCGGCGCCCTTTTTTTTTTTTTTTTTTTTTTTTTTTTTTTTTTTTTTTTTTTTTTTATATTTTTTTTTTTTTTTTTTTTTTTTTTTTTTTTTTTTTTTTTTTATTTTTTTTTTTTTTTTTTTTTATTTTTTTTTTTTTTTTTTTTTTTTTTTTTTTGTGGGGGGGGGGCCCCCCGCCCCCCTTTGCACTCGGAACCGGCTGTGCAACTGTGCAAATGTGCAACTGGGTAACTTTGCAACTGGGTAACTGTGCAACTGTGCAACTGGGTAACTGGGTAACTGGGTAACTGTGCAACTGTGCAACCGTGCAAATGTGCAACTGGCAGAGGGGGGTAGTCATTGACCTGGCAAGTCATAGGGAGGCGCACGCGTGCACGCGGTCCGTTTTGTGTGTGGACGATACCGGTCATGGCTGGTGTTGTTTTGTGTCTCTATATCTATTGTGCGCTTTTGAGGGGTAATTCCGGCAAAGATGGCGGGGATTTTTTGATTACGAAAGCTTTCAGCCTTTCGATGGAGACAAGCGGAGGATAGCGGACCGGCGCGGCAGCACGCAGCACTACGAATTGAGAGCCTTCGGCACCGGCTGCTCTCGAATTGCCACAGCGGGGGCGAAAATCCCAGGCTCTGAGCCGAAGGCGAGTGGCCGGATGGGCGGGGAAAAGCCAGGTGGCATGGGCCACGCTCGCGACAGAAAGAAGTCGCGGGGAGGGGGCACGGAAGATTTGTGCTTGGAAGAGCGGGAAAGACATGAGTGGGGTGGGGTTGACGGTGGATTATCCCGCCTCCTTGGGTGGATCTGATGCGTTTGGGTTACAGAAGCAGCATTTGGTAATCCCACTTATGTAATTGCGAACCATGGATATTTCTTGAAGGCTGGTGCCGTGGGGAGGATGCTGGAGGTGGTTTTCAAAAGGGTTCCCGGCGGAACCTGGGTGGAGCGGCGTTGGGGGTTGTATCAGCCGAGAGATGACGGGTTCCGCCGGGACTGCCGCCTGGTGTTGAGACGGCGAGGTGGGCGGAGATGCAACGGTTTTCTGGAATGCTTCTTATTCTGGTTTCAGCGGCGGGCCTGCTCTTACTGGCCGTGCCCAATGGCTTGGCTCAATCTTCAGTGGGTGGCGAAAGTTGGCTTTCCACATCCGAATCCACCACATATCATCCGACGGCCGAAGCCTTCTTGGTGCGGGCGACCCTGGACCAATTCGATTCCGCGCTGGCAGTGCACGACGTTGAGGGACTTCAGGCTGTCGGGGTAAAGCGGGTGAGCGCGAAGGGATGGCGGAGGTTCTTCCGGAATAATCCCAACGCCACGGTGACGGACGAGTGCCCGGTTTCGGAGTTATCCATCTCCGCTGGGGTAGCCAGTTGGACGTGCACGGAGACGGTTACGATCCTCTCGGAGGGGAGGCCGAAATCCTTTCCGCACACCATCCACTTCACATTTGCCAAGCACAACGGGGTGTGGATGGTCGCGGATCGAAGGTAGAGCGGCCAAATAAAGGACCGGGCCGGGAAGACCAACGCGGATAAGAAAAGGCAGAAGTGCGAAAGGCAGGTTCAAAATGGACATTTATCGCATTTCGTCCACTGCTTGCCCTGGCTCCTGATGTAGGCTCCGCAACAGCCGGCGAATTGCTGTTGGCCTTTGACGGTGTAACGCTCTTTCGC
>JBJKRD010000466.1:0-4903 GCA_046704925.1 Opitutaceae bacterium
GGTCGGGACGCCGGCGACGGGCCGGGTCCGGCCTTCAGTTGCTCGCCGGTGAGGCCAAAACGGCGTTCGCGACGGCGATATTCCTCGAGGGCGGCCGCGAGGTCGGCCTTGGAGAAATCGGGCCACAGCACCGGGGAAAAGATCATCTCGGCGTAGGCGCATTGCAGCAGCAGGAAGTTGCTGAGCCGGGTCTCGCCGGAGGTCCGGATGAGCAGGTCCGGGTCCGGGATCGCGGCGGTGTACAGATAGCGGCTGAAGGCCGCCCAGGAGGCTTCCCGGAGATCCTCCCGGCCGGCCACGGCCTCGGCGGCGTAGACGCGCGCGGCATCGGCGACCTCGGTGCGGGACCCGTAGTTGAGGGCCAGCACGAGATTCCAATCGGGGAAGTGCGCGGTGGCCGCGATCGCCTTCTCCAACTGCCGGCGCGGGCCGGCCGGCAGATCCTCGACGTGGCCGATCGCGTGCAGCCGGACGCGGTTCTTCATCAGCGTCTTCGTTTCGTGCCGCAGGAAGATCTCCAGCAGGCGCATGAGCGCCGAGACCTCGTCGCGGGGCCGCTGCCAGTTCTCGGCCGAGAACGCGTAGAGGGTCAGGTAGCGGATGCCGAGTTCGTGGGCCGCGTCGACGATGGCACGGACCGTCTCCACCCCCCGGCGGTGTCCCTCGATCCGCGGGAGGCCGCGCTGCCGGGCCCACCGCCCGTTGCCGTCCATGATGATGGCGACATGTTGGGGGCCCTTGACATCAGAGGTCTGCATTCGCGGATTCGGGCCTTTTATGAAGGCGCCCGGTCGTTTGACAAGGGGAATGACCGGTCCATCGTCCCGCATGGCGACACCGCTGAGCGCTGCGGAAATCCAACAGGCGCTGACCACGCTTCCGGGCTGGACGGGCGACGCCTCCGGCATCGCCAAGACCTTCGAGTTCGGGACGTTTCGCGAGGCGTTCTCCTTCATGACCCGCGTCGCCTTCGAGGCCGAGGCGCTGGATCACCATCCCGAGTGGACCAATGTCTATCGACGCGTGACGATCCGTCTGAACACGCACGATGCGGGAGGCAAGGTCACGGCCCAGGACGTCGAACTGGCCCGCCGGATCCAGCGGATCTCGTGGGTGGAGTGAAGGGAGCCGGGCCGGCTCAGTTGCGGGACCGGATTTGCTCCATCGCCTTTTCCGCGTCATCGCATTCGCTGTGCGCCTCGATCGTTCCGTTGATCAGGTAGAGGAGGGCCAGGGGCAGCCCGATGACCGTGAGGCACAGCAGCCAGAAGAGCAGCCAGTTGCCCCGGAATTCGCGTCTGACGATCTTGTCCATGAGGTGCGGGGGGTTGGGGGTGCGGCCGGGCGCCCGACCCACTTATCATGGTCCAGACGGCCGGGGGACACAACCTTCTTTGCCGGTTGACGGGAGCGGGCGGGCCGGTGCGGCCTCAATCGCGCAGCCGGCGGAAGAAATTGAAGGTGCGGTCGCCCAGGCCGGGCAGGTTTTCGTGGCCGAAATCGGGATAGATCACCAGGTCCTTGTCCGCCCGGATCTTGTTGTAGGCGGCAAACTGGCTGGAGGGCGGACAGATCGTGTCCATCAGCCCGGTGAACATCGTCACCCGGGCGCGGATGCGCGGCGCGAGGTGCTGGACGTCGATGTACCCGAGCTTGGTGAAGACCTCCTCCTCCCGCTCATGGCGCGGATCGAACCACCGGAAATACGCGCGCAATTCCTCGTAGGCGTCCCGGGCGAGGTCGATCTCCCACACGCGCCGATAGTCGCTGAGGAACGGGTAGACCGGGGCCGCCAGCCGCACCCGCGGCTCCAGGGCGGCGCAGGCGATGGTCAGCCCGCCACCCTGCGAGGCGCCCATCGCGCCGATCCGGTCCGGATCGATTTCGGGAAACGTCATGGCGATGCGGGCGAGTTGCGCGGTGTCCAGGAAGATCTGGCGGAAAAGCAGCTTGGCGGGATCCGGGTCATCCAGGCCCCGGATGATCTGCCCGCGCAGCGTGTTGCCCTTCACCCCGCCGACGTCCTCGGAACTCCCGCCCTGCCCGCGGCAGTCGAGCGCCGCGACGCAAAAGCCTTCACCCACGTAGGCCAGCTTGTCGAACCAGTCGCCGCTGTGGATGCTGTAGCCGTGGAATTGGAGGATGACCGGATGCCGACCCGGAGTCGTCGGCCGCAGGTATTTGGCATGCACCCGCGCACCGCCGACGCCGGTGAAGAAGAGATCGAAGCACTCGGCGCCCCGCGCCTGCAGTTCCCGGTTGGGCCGCAGTTCGACCTGCGGGTCGACCGCCTGCATCTCCGCCAGCGCCCGCTCCCAGTAGGCGTCGAAGTCGGCCGGCCGCGGATTGCGGCCCTGATACCGGTGCAGCTCGGGCAGGGGCATGTCGAACGTAAGTGGCATGTCCGGAGGCAAGCGGGATTCGGCGGGATCGGCAAGCGCCGGGGCACGGCGAGAAAGCGGTTGCCACCGGGCGGCCCGCCGCGCCTAGTTTCCGCATGCGAGTGGCGTTCATCAGCGGCACGAGCATCGTGCACAGCAAGCTTTTCGCCGCCTGGGCGACCGGGGCGATCGAAACGCGGCATGGTCTCGTCGAATTCCGGCAGCGCGGGGATTTTTTGCTGATCAACCGCCACGGCAGCGGTTTCCCGCTGCCGCCGCATGCGATCAACCATCGCGCCAACATCAGTGCGCTCGCCGACTTGGGCTACACCGATGTCCTCTCGCTCAATTCCGTGGGCTCGCTCAAGCGCGACCTGCCCCCCGGCACGTTGGTGTCGTGCAGCGACTACGTCTGCCTGCAGCAGGGTCCGGCCACGTTTTTCGACACCGAGCTGAAGGGCGGCGCCCCCGGCATCGCCAACAACCTCATTCCGCGGCTGATGGAGCAGCTGGGGCCGGAATTTGTGGTTCATCCCGGCAAGGTCTACGTCCAGTTGCGCGGTCCCCGTTTCGAGACCAAGGCCGAGATCCGGATCGTACGCGAGTGGGGCGATGTCGTCGGAATGACGGCGGCCCACGAGGCCGATCTGTGCGTCGAGGCGGGCCTCCGCTACAACAGCCTGGCCGTGATCGACAACTATGCGAACGGCCTCGAGAATACGGAGATCGATTTCGCCAAGTTCAAGGATCTGGTCCGGTCCAACCAGGCGAAGGTCGACCGCCTCTTTGCCCGGCTGCTCGAAATTCTCGCCTGAACGGAAAGGCGGAAGTTCCTGGCCGGCGCAGGTGCCGGTTTCGGTTGCGGCGCCGCCGGGCCGCGTGTTTGGTGAGGGGAATCATGAAAACCATCGGCGTCATCGGATTGGGTATCATTGGCGGGGCGTGGACCAGGCATTATGCGGCCGCGGGCGTGCTGGCGGGCTGCTGGAACCGCACGCCGCGGACCGGGTTCCCGCAGTGGAAGGCTACCCCGGAGGCGGTGGCGGAAGCTGCCGACGTCATCCAGATCGTGGTCGCCGATCCGCCCGCCGTGAACAGCGTGCTCGACCGCATCCTGCCGCGGTTGGGGTCGGGCAAGATCGTGGTCCAGTCGTCCACCATCGATCCCGGGAGCAGCGACCAGTGTCGCGCACGGGTCGAGGGGCGGGGAGCCCGGTACCTCGAGGCGCCCTTCACCGGGAGCAAGCCCGCGGCCGAGCAGCGCAAGACGGTCTATTACCTGGGCGGGCCGGCCGACCTGATCGCCGAAGTCGAACCGCTGCTGCGCTTGGTCTCGGAGATCCGGGTCGTCATCGCCCCGGAACCGCGGAAGGCCGCCGCGCTTAAGCTGGCCATGAATCTCAACCTGGCCGTCATGCTCGAGGGCCTTTGCGAGGCGCTGACGCTCGCCCGACGGGCGGGGGTCAGTGACGACACTTTTTTCGCCGCGTTGGCGGGTAACGCGGGCTATTCTCCGTTCGCCAAGCTCAAGGAGGCCAAGCTGCGCGCGGGCGATTTCTCACCGCAATTCTCCGTGAAGCACATGCACAAGGACATGCGCCTGGCCTCGTCGACGGCGGGCGTCGCCAAGCTGCCGCTTCTCGAAGCCGTGCGGGAACGTCTGCGCTCGGCCGAGGAGAAGGGATCGGCCGACGAGGACTTCAGCGCCTTGCTGAAATTTCTCTAGCCGGTCGCCGGAGGCCCGGCCTCGAAAGATAACGGGACGGGGGGATCGGGCGCCGCCCGGCGACGGGGCGGCAGCCCGTGGCCGGGGCTTTAGGCGGCCTTCCGGTCGCCGTCGCGCGGATGGCACCGGCTGGCGAAGGGGACCACTTGCTGACCCATTGGCGCGGCCGGGAGCTTGAGGCGCCGGCGCGGCCGGTAATCAGCCAGGGCGACCAGCATCGAGCCGACCGACGTGTAGATCAGGATGAACCCGACGCTCGAGGCGGAAGCGGGCGAGACGGCGATGCCGGTGACACCGGCGAAAGCGACCGTGGCGAAACCAACGCTGACGAGGGCCAGAAGGATGAATTGCAGAGCGGTTTTCATGTTGGGACTTTCGTTGTTGCTCCCTCCAATTGCAGGCATCGTGCCAATCTGGGTGGATTTCCCTAACTGAATAACCCGCAATGGATAAAAAAACTCTCGGCTCCTCGGACCCATGAGCGAAGGCAGTGGACAATTCGCTCGCGGGAAAGGTGTGTCCCAAGATTGAGAAAACGGGAATGGCCCGGCTGAAGCCCAATCAACGCTCCACCGCCCGCCTGGTCACCAGGTCCCGTCCGGGGACGCCCGGCGCTGGTCGGCCCGTTTTGTCGTCACCGGCAAGGACCGGGGTTCGGGCGAAGGTTTGGGGGAATCCGGGCCGGGCGGCCCGCCATTTCGTGCCGGGGCGCCTCAGGCGGGCCGCCCGCCGCTGCTGGCCGCCAAGAGGCGGTCGATGACCTCGAGATTGCGGACAGTTTCCGCCAGGCCGAGCA
>JBJKRD010000467.1:0-10845 GCA_046704925.1 Opitutaceae bacterium
CTAATAAAAGCAACCGGGCCGCCAAACCGATTGCCGGCCCGGCAAAAACCACGGACGGGTCCGGCTCAGCCGGCCTCGGAGGCGGCTTTCGGCTCCTCGATCGGCGGCAGTTCGGCGCCAAACGGCAGCGTGATCCGCAGCTGTTTGTATTTGGGCA
Organism: Opitutaceae bacterium; assembly: GCA_046704925.1. GTDB lineage: Bacteria > Verrucomicrobiota > Verrucomicrobiia > Opitutales > Opitutaceae > Fen-1467. Next base: position 158 of record JBJKRD010000467.1, read on the forward strand.
GCCCGGTGCCGGCGGGGATGAGATGCCCCATGATGACGTTCTCCTTGAAACCCTTCAGGAGATCCACCTTGCCGAGCGTCGCCGCGTCGGTGAGCACACGCGTCGTTTCCTGGAACGAAGCCGCCGAGATGAAACTCTCGGTCTCGAGCGAGGCCTTGGTGATGCCCAGCAGGATCGGCTCCGCTTCGGCGGGCTTGCCGCCCGCCTCCTCGAGCCGCTTGTTTTCGCGAAGAAACGCGCCGCGATCAACCTGCTCGCCCCAGAACCAATCGCTGTCGCCCGGGTCGGTGATACGCACCTTGCGCAGCATCTGGCGGATGATGATCTCGATGTGCTTGTCGTTGATCGTCACGCCCTGCAGCCGGTAGACCTCCTGCACCTGGGAGATGAGGAAGTCGTAGAGGGCCGCCGGCCCCAGGATTTCCAGGATCTCGTGGGGGTCGGCCGCGCCGTCGGTCAGGTGCTGCCCCTTGTGCACGACGTCGCCGGGCTGCACAATGATGTGCTTCCCGTGGGGGATCAGGTGTTCCTCCTCCTGGCTGGTTTCCTCGTTGCGCACGATCAGCCGGCGCTTGCCGCGGATCGAGCCCTCGAAGTGCACCACGCCGTCAATCCGGGCCATCTCGGCCGCGTCCTTCGGCCGGCGCGCTTCAAACAGCTCCGCGACCCGCGGCAGACCGCCGGTGATGTCCTTGGTCTTGGAAGCCTGGCGCGGCGTCTTGGCGAGCAGCGCCCCGGGTGAGATGATGTCGCCCTCGTTGACCACGATCTGGGCGCCCACCGGGATGGAGTAGGCCGCGATCGGCTTGCCGGCCTCATCCCGCACCTCGATCTGCGGGTTGAGGTCCTCCTTGTGCTCGATGACGACGGTGGCGATGCGGCCGGTCGATTCGTCCAGCTCGCGCTTCACCGTCACGCCGGGAATCATGTCCTTGAAGCTGAGGTTGCCGCCCTTCTCGGACAGCACCGGCACATTGTACGGGTCCCACAGCGCCAGGACCTGGCCCTTGTCGATCTTCTGGCCGTCGCCAACGGTGATGACCGAACCGATGACGATGTTGTAAGTCTCCAGTTCCTTCTCCTCGTCGTCGATGATCTGGATCGTACCCGTCTTGTTGAGCACGATATTGGCGCCGTCGGCCGTCTGCACGAGCCGGAGGCCGCGGTAGCGGACGAGACCGGCCGCGCGGACCCGGATTTCCGGTTGCTTGAAGCCGGCACTCGCGACGCCGCCGATGTGGAACGTGCGCATGGTCAACTGGGTTCCGGGCTCGCCAATCGACTGGGCGGCGATGATGCCGACGGAGTCGCCGATCTTCGCCACCCGGTTCGTCGCCGGATTGATGCCGTAGGATCTCGCGTCGATGCCGTACTGGGCGGTCGACGTCAGCGGCGACATGACCTTGACGCGTTCGATGCCGGCGTCCTCGATCCGGCGGGCGATTTCCTCGGTGATCAATTCCCCGGACCCGACCAGCAGCTCGGCGGGATTGAGCGGATTGGCCAGGTCGTCCGTGGCGCAACGACCGATGATGCGTTCGCGCAGCGAGACGATTTCGTCGTCCCCTTCGTAGATCGCCTTCTTCCAGATGCCTTCGCGGGTACCGCAATCGTCCTCGGCGATGATGACGTCCATCGCGACATCGCACAGCTTGCGCGTCAGGTAGCCCGCGTCCGCCGTCTTGAGGGCGGTGTCGGCGAGACCCTTGCGGGCGCCGTGGGTGGAGATGAAATACTCCAGCACGGTGAGTCCCTCGCGGAAGGAGGACAGGATGGGCCGCTCGATGATCTCGCCCGACGGCTTGGCCATCAACCCGCGGGTGCCGCACAACTGGCGGACCTGCTGGCGGTTGCCGCGCGCGCCCGAGTCCATCATGATGTAGACGGGGTTGACCTCGTCCTTGCCCTCGTTGGCGTCGAGCTTGGCGAACACCTCCTTGGCAATCCGATCGGTGGCGTTGGTCCAGATGTCGATGATCTTGTTGTAGCGCTCGCCGGAGGTAATGATGCCCTTGTTGAACTGGCTCTCGACCTCGGCAATCCGCTTCCGGGCGTCGGCCACGATGTCCTTCTTCGATTCCGGGATGATCATGTCGTCGATCCCGATCGAGATGCCGGCGCGGAAGGCGGTGGTGAAGCCGAGTTCCTTGAGCCGGTCGAGCGTCTCGATGGTGGCGACCTCCCCGGCCGACTTGTAAGTGTTGAGAATCAGGTCGCCGAGCTTGGTCTTGGCGACCGCGAAGTTCACGAAACCGACGCTGGGCGGCCAGATCTGGTTGAAGATCACCCGCCCCACGGTGGTCCGCAGGACCTTGCGGTCCTTGTTGCCGTAGACGGTGTCGCGCCCGTAGTCGGGATTGGGAATCTCGACCCAGTCGTGTTTCCGGAGCGCGCCGTCGGCCTCGGCATAAAGCACCTCCTGCAGCCCGCTGAGCAACGGCACCCGCTGGTCCTTGGCGACCTTCCGGCGCGGCTCGATCGTCAGGTAGTAGGCGCCCAGCACGATGTCCTGCGAGGGTGTGAGAATCGGCTTGCCGCTCGAGGGCGAAAAGATGTTGAGCGTCGACATCATCAGGAGCTTGCACTCCATGATGGCCTCGAGGGACAGCGGCACGTGCACGGCCATCTGGTCGCCGTCAAAGTCGGCATTGTAGGCGGTGCACACCAGCGGATGGATGCGGATGGCTTCGCCTTCGATCAGGGTCGGCTCGAACGCCTGGATGGAAAGCCGGTGCAACGTGGGCGCGCGGTTCAGGAGCACGGGATGGCCCTTGGTCACCTCCTCGAGGATGTCCCACACCTCCGGCGACTTCTTTTCGAACAACTTACGGGCGCCCCGCACGGTGTGCACGAAGCCGAGCTCCTTGAGCCGCCGGATGATGAACGGCTCAAAAAGCACGAGGGCCATCTTCTTGGGCAGGCCGCACTGGTGCAGCTTGAGTTCCGGGCCGATGACAATGACGGAGCGGCCCGAATAATCCACGCGCTTGCCGAGCAGGTTCTGACGGAAACGGCCCTGCTTGCCCTTCAGCATGTCGCTGAGGGACTTGAGCGGCCGGTTGCCGGCCCCGGTCACGGGGCGGCCGTGGCGGCCGTTGTCGAACAGCGCGTCCACCGCCTCCTGCAGCATGCGTTTTTCGTTGTGAATGATGACATCCGGCGTCTTCAGCTGCAGCAGGTTCTTCAGCCGGTTGTTGCGGTTGATGACGCGGCGGTAGAGATCGTTGAGATCCGAGGTCGCGAACCGCCCGCCTTCCAGCGGCACCAACGGGCGCAGGTCGGGAGGAATCACGGGCAACACCTCGAGAATCATCCATTCCGGACGGGCCTTGGAATGAATGAAGCCCTGGATCACCTTCAGTCGCTTCGACAGCTTCTTCTTGATCTGCTTCGAGCGGGTGGCACGCATCTGCTCCTGCAGCTCGGCGACCGTGGCCGCCAGGTCCATTCCCTTGAGCACGTCGCGCACGGCCTCGGCGCCCATCTTGGCGGTGAACGCGTCGTCGCCGTACTCGTCGATCGCCTGGCGATACTCGTTGTCGGTGAGCAGCTGCTTCTGCTCCAGCGGCGTTTTGCCGGCATCGACCACCATGTAGTTCTCGTAGTAGATGACGCGCTCCAGCGAGCGGGCGGTCATGTCCAGCAGCAGGCCGAGCCGGCTCGGCATGCTCTTGAGGAACCAGATGTGGGCGACAGGCACGGCGAGCTCGATGTGCCCCATGCGCTCGCGCCGCACCCGGGCGATGGTCACCTCGACGCCACAGCGGTCACAGATCACATCCTTGTACTTGATGCGTTTGTATTTGCCGCAGGCGCACTCGTAGTCGCGGACGGGCCCGAAGATCTTCTGGCAGAACAGACCCCCCGGCTCCGGTTTGAAGGTGCGGTAGTTGATGGTCTCGGGGTTCTTGACCTCGCCGCGCGACCACGAACGGATGCTGTCCGGGGCGGCGACGGTGATGGAAACGCAGTCGAACGGATTCTCGTCCAAGCCCAGTACGGAGCGGGCCTCCTCGCGGGCGGCGGCGGCTTGTTCGGTACTCATGAAACAATCTCTCCCAGTTGGTCGTTAAAAAGATGGGGCCGCGGCGTCAGGCGCCCGCGGCCAGGTTGATGCTGAGCGCGTCCCGCTTTTGCAGGCGGATGTCGAGGCCGAGCGATTGGATTTCCTTGATCAGCACGTTGAAGGACTCGGGGGTGCCGGCCTGCAGCGTGTTGTCGCCCTTGACCAGCGACTCGTAGATCTTGGTGCGTCCGTTCACGTCGTCCGACTTCACGGTCAGAAGCTCCTGCAGCGTGTGCGCCGCCCCGTAGGCTTCGAGCGCCCACACCTCCATTTCGCCGAAGCGTTGGCCGCCGTACTGGGCCTTGCCGCCCAGCGGCTGCTGGGTGACGAGGGAATACGGCCCCACCGCGCGGGCGTGGATCTTGTGCGACACGAGGTGGTTGAGCTTCATCATGTAGATATAGCCCACGACAACCTCCTGATCGAGTTTCTCGCCCGTGCGGCCGTCGTACAGCACGCTCTTGCCCGAGGTGGGCAGGCTGGCCTGCTTTAGATAGTCGCGGACCTTCTTCTCGCTGATGCCGTCGAACACGGGCGTCGCGACCTTGAGGCCGAGGCGCCGGCAGGCCCAGCCGAGATGCGTTTCCAAGACCTGGCCGACGTTCATGCGCGAGGGCACGCCCAGCGGGTTGAGGCAGATTTCGATCGGCGTGCCGTCGGGCAGGAACGGCATGTCCTCCTCCGGTACGATCTTCGCCACCACGCCCTTGTTGCCGTGGCGGCCGGCCATCTTGTCGCCGACCTCCAGCTTCTGCTTGGTGGCGACGTAGACCTTGACCTGCTTGATGACTCCCGAACCCGAATCCTCGCCGGATTCGATCGCGGCGATCTTGCGCTCGCGATCCCCCTCGAGCTCGTCGAACTTGCCCTGGTAGGAGCCGATGATCTCCATGATCTTGATCTTCACCGGCGAGGGATCGATCTCCACGTGTTTGGACACCGCGGCCAGCTTGCGCAGCAGGGTCTTGGTGATCTTCCGGTTGGCCGGAATGATGATCTCCCCGGTCTGCCCGTTGATCACGTCGAGCGGGATCTTTTCGCCGAGGAGGATGTTGGACAGCGCCTCGGTCAGCCCTTCGCGCAGCTTGTCCATCTGCGTCTTGTAGTCCTCCTGGATCTGCTTGACCTGCCGGCGGCGGTCGGAGGGCGAGAGCTTCGTCTGCTCGTCCACGCGGCTGCTCGACACCTTGACATCCATGACGATGCCGGCGGTGCCCGACGGCACGACCAGCGAGGTGTCCTTCACATCGGCGGCCTTTTCCCCGAAGATTGCGCGGAGGAGTTTCTCCTCCGGCGCCAGCTCGGTCTCCGACTTGGGCGTGATCTTGCCCACGAGGATGTCGCCGGGCTTCACCTCGGCCCCGACGCGGATGACGCCGTTGTGATCGAGATTCTTGAGCGCCTCCTCGCCCACGTTGGGGATGTCGCGCGTGATCTCCTCGGGCCCCAGTTTGGTATCCCGGGCCGTCACTTCGAATTCCTGGATGTGAATCGAGGTGAAGGTGTCGTTCTTGAGGGCCTTCTCCGAGATGAGGATGGCGTCCTCGAAATTGTAGCCGTTCCAAGGCATGAACGCCACCAGCACGTTCCGCCCGAGCGCCATCTCCCCGCGATCCGTGGATGGACCGTCGGCAATGACCTCGCCGGCCTTGATCTTCTGGCCCTTCCGGACGACCGGCTTCTGATTGAAGCAGGTGCCGGCGTTGGAGCGCATGAACTTGCGGAGTTCGTACACCTGGACCCCACCCTTCGGATCGCCCTTGGGATTGCGGTCGAAGTTCCGGGGCAACTCGCCGTCCTTGGTGACGACGATGCGGCGGGCATCGACCGAGGCGACCACACCGGCGTCCGTCGCGACCACCACGATCTTGGAGTCGCGGGCAACGCGTTCCTCCAGTCCGGTGCCGACCAGCGGCGTTTCGTTCTGGAGCAGCGGCACCGCCTGGCGCTGCATGTTGGATCCCATGAGCGCGCGGTTGGCGTCGTCGTGCTCGAGGAAGGGAATCATGCCGGCGGCCACGGAAATGATCTGCTTCGGCGAGACGTCCATGAAGTCGACGTGCTTGGACTCCACCTCCAGGAATTCGCCGTCGCGGCGCACCGTCACCTTGCCGATGAAATAGCCCTTGTCGTCGAGCTCGGAATTCGCCTGGGCGATGACCTTGCCCTCCTCCTGGTCGGCGGTGAGGTATTCGATCTTCTCGGTCGCACGGCCCTCCCGACAGACCCGGTAGGGCGTCTCGATGAAGCCGAACTCGTTGACCCGCGAAAAGACGGTCAGCGAGTTGATCAGGCCGATGTTCGGCCCCTCCGGCGTCTCGATCGGGCAGATGCGGCCGTAATGCGACGGATGGACGTCGCGGACCTCGAAGCCCGCGCGCTCGCGGTTGAGCCCGCCCGGCCCGAGCGCCGACAGGCGCCGCTTGTGCGTCACCTCCGCGAGCGGGTTGATCTGGTCCATGAACTGCGACAACTGGCTGCGGGCGAAGAAGTCGCGAATGACTGTCGTCAGGGCCTTCGGATTGATCAGCTTCTGCGGCGTGATCGAATCGACGCTCTGATCGTAAAGCGTCATGCGCTCCCGCACGAGCCGCTCGGTGCGGGACAGGCCGACGCGGCACTGGTTCGCGAGCAGTTCGCCCACGGTGCGCACGCGGCGGCTGCCGAGGTGATCGATGTCGTCGACCACGCCGTCGCCCCGCTTCAGGCGGACGAGGTATTTGGTCGCCACGATGACGTCCTCGGAGGTGAGGATGCGGTTCTCCAAGTCGGCCTTGAGGCCCAGCTTCTGGTTGATCTTGTAGCGGCCGACCCGGCTGAGGTCGTAGCGCTTGGGATCGAAGAACAAGCGCTTGAGCAGGGCCTTGGCGTTGGCCGTGGTCGGCGGCTCGCCGGGGCGCAGCCGCTTGTAGATCTCCTTGAGGGCCTCCTCCTCGTTGCGTGTCGGATCCTTCTTCAGGGCGCGGATGATGGCTCCCTCGTCGACCGCGGTGTCGATGACGCGAATGGCGCCGATTTCGTGCTTTTCGAAGGTGCGGACGATCTGCTTGGTCAGCGGTTCGAAGGCACGCGCCAGCACGACGCCCTTCTGGGCGTCGATCGCGTCCTCGACCAGCACGAGCGTGCTGACATTCTCCATGTCGAGGGCCTTGGCGACCTTCAGATCCTTGATCTCGTAGAACAGGTTGAGCAGATCGAGATCGCTCGAATAGCCGATGGCTCGCAGCAGGGTGGTGATGAGAAACTTCCGGCGGCGGCGGCGGCGGTCGAGGTAGACGTAGAGCAGGTCGTTGTTGTCGAACTGCACCTCCAGCCAGGTGCCGCGGTCCGGAATGATGCGGAAGGCGAAGAGTTCCTTGCCGCTGGGGTGGAAATCCTTCTCAAAACAGATGCCGGGCGACCGGTGGAGCTGGGAAACCACCACCCGCTCGGCGCCGTTGATGATGAACGAGCCGCGCTCGGTCACCATGGGAATGTCCCCCATGTAGATTTCCTCGTCCTTGATGAAATCCTCCTCGCGCAGGCGGAGTTTCACATAGAGCGGGACCGCGTAGGTGATGCCTTCGCGAATGCACTCGATCTCGGAATGCTTCGGATCCCCGATGGTGTACGAGACGTATTCGAGCACCAGGCGGCCGTCGTACGACTCGATCGGAAAGACCTCGCGGAAGACGGCCTCGAGGCCCTGGGGTTTCCGCTGCTTGTCGGGCACGCCCTTCTGGAGGTAATCCAGGTAGGAATTGATCTGAATCTCGATGAGATTCGGCGGCGGAATGACTTCCTTGAGCTTGCCGAAGTTGTTGCGTTCAGTGTGAGTGCGGTCGGCCATGGATACTCCCGGTTAAGCGAACGAGGACTGGCTGCCGGCACGGCCGGCGGCGCAACGCCGCCGGGGCCGAAACCAGCAAAAGAAATACGGACTCCCGGCCAGGCCGCGACGGATCACAGCCTGCCCGGGAAGAATGTTATGCAATTCGGTGCGAATCGCCAGACGTTGGTTACTTGAGTTCGACCTTGGCGCCGGCGGCCTCGAGCTTCTTCTTGATCTCCTCCGCCTCCTGCTTGGACGCCCCTTCCTTGACCGGCTTGGGCGCGCCCTCGACCAGATCCTTGGCCTCCTTGAGGCCCAGACCGGTGATGGCCCGCACCTCCTTGATCGCTCCGATCTTGTTGGCGCCGGCCTCGACGAGCACGACGGTGAACTCGGTCTTCTCCTCCGCGGGCGCGGCCGCGGCGGCAGCCGCGGGGGCGGCGGCGACCGCCACCGGCGCGGCGGCAGAAACGCCCCACTTGGTCTCGAGGTCCTTGACGAGACCCGCGATTTCGAGAACCGACTGGCTGGAGAGCCATTCGATGACTTGATCCTTGGTGATGTTGCTCATGATGATCTTCTGCCCCGGGCTAGCGGCTTCGAACCGGAAGCGCGTTTAAGAGACGTATCCCCTGGCCCTGGGCGATTGATGGTGGTTTCCGCCAACGGCGGATGAAGCCGCCGGCACCGGAAAAGTGATGAAAGTGACCCCTATTTGCCCTCCTCCGCCGCCCGGACCTTGGCCTGCAGAACGTTGACCAAGCCCTGGGGAGTGGCGTTCAGCACGCGCACCAGCAGGGTGGCCGGCTGTTGGAGGAGGCCCAGCAATTGGCTGCGCAGGACGTCCAGCGGCGGCAGATCCGCCAGCTTTTCGATCTCCTCCGACGAAACCAGGCGCTGGCTGAGCACGCCGGCTTTGAGCGTGATCTTCTGCTTCTCCTTGATGAAATCGCGGACCACCTTGGCGACCGCCGAGGAATCGCGGCCCCCGACAATGACGGCCGTCGGTCCGATGAGGGCGCTGTCGAAGTCGGGCAATCCGAGTGCCTGACCCGCCACCCGCAGCGAGCTGTTCTTGACCACGTGGAACTCCGCGTGATGGGGTTCGAGCCGTCGACGCAGCTCGGCCACGTCGGCGACGGTCATCCGGTCGTAGTTGGCCAGGATGACGTAGTCGGATTTCTTCAGGTGGCCCGCCACCTCCTCGACCAGGTATTTTTTCTCCACTCTCATGACAGACGCTCCCGCTCAGTATTTGCTGTATTCGTTGCCCGCGATCCGAATCCCGGGACTCTGGGATGACGACAAGGCGACCGTGAGGATGTAGCGGCCCTTGAAGGACGCCGGCTTGGCCTTGCCCACCGCCTCCAGCACCGCGGCGGCATTCTCCAGAATCTGCGCCGGGCTGAATGAGCGTTTCCCGATGCCGACGCCGATGTTGGCCCCCTTGTCCATCTTGAATTCCACGCGTCCGGCCTTCACCGCCTTGATGCCGGCGGCAATGTCGTCGGTCACCGTGCCCGACTTGGGATTGGGCATCAGCCCCTTGGGACCGAGCACGCGCGCGATCGTGCGCACGGTCTTCATCGCCTCGGTGGTGGCGATGGCGACGTCGAAATCGAGCCAGCCCTCCTGGATCTTCTGCATCAGGTCCTGGAGCCCGGCATGGTCGGCCCCGGCGTCCAGCGCCGCCTTGGGATTGTCCGTGAAGACGAGGACCCGGACCTTCTTGCCGGTGCCGTTGGGCAGGGGCGTGGTGCCGCGCACCATCTGGTCGCCCTGCGAGGCGTCGACGCCCAGGCGGAACGACAGTTCGACGGTTTCGTCGAATTTCGCCTTCGGAAACTTGGCCAGAATCTCGACCGCCTCCTTCAAGGGGTACTCCTTGGCGAGATCGGCGACCTCCCGGGCGCTGCGGTAGCGTTTGCTCTTTCTTTCCATCAATGACTCCTTGCGGTGCGAACGTCCCGGGTGGGACTCCCGCGGTGAGTGGGTTGGCGATGCGGTTGCGGACGGGGCAAATTCAATCGATGACCTCCAGCCCCATGTTGCGGGCCGTGCCGGCGATGATGCGGATGCCCGCCTCTTCGTTCCTGGCGTTCAGGTCCTTGGCCTTCAGCCGGTAGATCTCGGCCAGCTGTTTGCGGGTGACCTTGCCGACCTTCTCCTGGTTGGGCTTGGCGGAGCCGCTGGCGATGTTGGCCGCCTTTTTCAGCAGCACCGAGGCCGGCGGCGATTTGAGGATGAAGCTGAAGCTCTTGTCCGCATAGACGGTGATCACCGTCGGCAAGATCATGCCGGCCTGGTCCTTGGTGCGGGCGTTGAACTCCTTGCAGAAGCCCATGATGTTCACGCCCTGGGCGCCAAGCGCGGGGCCGACCGGCGGCGCCGGATTGGCCGCGCCCGCGGGCAGCTGCAGTCGAATGTATCCTTGGATCTTCTTGGCCATGATGGTCTGTCGCGTCGAGCGTGGTGGCGGGCGGAATCGGCACGCGCCTCATTCGGTGAGCCGCTGCACCTGCCAGTATTCGAGCTCGACCGGCGTGAACCGGCCGAAGATCGAAACGGAAATCTTGAGTTTGCCCCGGGTCGGATCGATTTCGTCGATGCGCCCGTTGAGGTTCATGAAGGGACCGTCGGTGATCTTGACCTCCTCCCCGGTCTCGTACTGCACCTTCGGCACCTCCTTGCCCGTCGCCGCCTCCACGCGGGCCTTGATCTCGTCGATCTCGGACTGGCGCAACGCCGCCGGATGGTCGCCGCCCACGAAACCGAAGACGCCCGCGGCTTCCTTGACGAAATACCACGGTT
>JBJKRD010000468.1:0-6487 GCA_046704925.1 Opitutaceae bacterium
AAAGGGCCCCATACTTGGCCGCCACCGTCCAACCGGTCTCCCCGAGGCCGTTGCCGGTGAACGTCAGCGGCACCCGCAGGCCCAGGGTCTCCAGCACGATCACGGGCAGATCCTGCAGGCCGGCCACGGCATCGATCTCCTCCGGCGCCCGCGGCAGTCCGGTGATGATCAGCGGCACCTCGTCCGTCATCAGCCGCTGCGGCGTCCGGTCGAGGAAGGACATGAGGCGGCCGGTGATGGCGCTGTCGTGGTCGGAATAAACCGCCACGATGCTGTGCTTCAGCACCCCCGCCGCCTCGAGTTCGCGAAAGAAACCCACAATGCACCGGTCGACGTAACCCACCGACTGCACGTAGCTCGCGGCAATGTTGGGTTCCGGCTGGCCGAGAAATTGGCCGACATAATCGTAGGGGTGATGGTTGGACAGGAGGATGATATGCGCGAACACCGGCTTCCGGCTCGCGATGATGCGGAGTGCGGCCTGGTGCAGCACCACCCGGTCCGAGACGCCCCAACCGATGGTTTCCGCCGGCTCGAGCTGCTGCTCGAAAATGTTCTCGTCGTAACCCAGGGCCCGATGCGCGGCCCGCCGACGCCAGAAGGACCCGTGGTAGCCGTGGATCGAAAAGCACCAATAGCCGGCCTTCTTCAGGACCCGCGGCAGCGACGGAATCCGATCCAGCGGCTCGCTCACGAACGCCGGCTCCCGCCGCAGCGGGACTTCGGACGTGAGGACCAGCATCTCACCCGCGGTGGTGCGGCCGACCGAGGTGTTGTCGATGACATTGGCGAAATAGACACTGCGCCGGGCCAGGCTCTCGAGAAACGGCATCAACGGTTTCCCGTGGTAACGGGCGCCGATCACGAGGCCATCCACACTCTCCATTTGCAGGTAGATGACGTTCTTCCTGGGCGGCGGCACGGCCGGCACAGGCGGGCGCCGGGCGGCCAGCGCCCGAAGATAGGCCCGGTACGGCGCCAGATCGAGGTGTTGGAGCCTGGTGTCTTCCCAGGCATTCCAGGCCGTGTCGACCACGTCGAAGGCCGCGTAACCTGCATATCCCAACATCTGCACCGCCTGGGAATTGGAGAAGCGCATCATGAGGCGGGGCCAGTCCTGGCGCGGGGCGGCCCAATAACCCGCGGCGACCCATACGCCGACCCATCCCACCAACCACCAGCGACCCCCGAACCGTCTCCACCCCATCCGGCTGGTTTCTTCCGATTCCAGAGATGCCGGGGTCACGCGGGATCGCCAAAGCCTGAATCGCTGTTTTCTAATCCGTCCAAAGACCGCTCTTTTGGTCTCCGGTTCAAGCAATTTTTTGTTTCCTGCGACCTCCATTTGCCGTCGCCTCTGCCATGGTGCGTTGCACGCCCAAGCGCTTGATCTGGCGACGCGTTTGCGTGCTCCCGGGCGCGACGCGGGCAGGATCGCCCCGGCGGATCACGTCAGGGCCGGGCCGCCGCGGTGGCCGCCCGCCAGGTCAAAGCCTCAAAGCTCCGGAGGCGGAGCTTCCGCCCGTGGCACTTCGGCCTTGGGGCCGCCGACCAGCACCCCCAGTTGCTCCCGGATCCGGACAAAGAAGGCCGGACTGAGGTCGCCCGCCGGGATCTCATACATTTGATGGGTGCGGGCATGTTCAAAAAGATTGCGCTCCCCGTCGGCCGTGCGCCCGCGGGGCCGCAGCAGCCGTTTCCGCTCGAGCAGGAGCGCGAGAAACTGCAGCAACGGCGTGTTGGCCGGCTCGGCCTCGGTGGCCGGGTCCGCCAGGTTGAGAAAGAGGTTTTCCGCGGTCAGCTTCAGCGCGCGCTCCGGATTTTCCTCCTTCGCCCGCGGTTTGAACGTGTGCACCCAGCGGCACACGACCGTCCCCTCGGGCGCAAAACCGGCGTCCTCCTCCGCATGCAGGTCCTGGCGGGTCATCTCCGGACCGCGTCCCCGGACCAGATAGCTGACGACCCGGTCGCCCGCCTGAAACGGACGGCTGGAGGCGCGCGAAACCGGCGCCAGCGGCTGCAGATTCATTTCCATCGGGTTTTGTGTTTACTTGCCCGCGCGCCCGAGGCTAGCAAATTCCCCGGCGATTGCGCCGGTCGCAGTGTTGGCGGATCCACGGCTCAATCTCCTTTTCGAATCTCCTCACCATGAGCGGACGCCTCATCGCCATCGGGGACATCCACGGCTGTCGGGAGGAATTTGCCGATCTGCTTGCGCACCTCGGGCGGCAAAAGGACGACCGGTTCGTGCTGCTCGGCGACCTCGTCAACCGCGGGCCCGACAGCGTCGGGGTCATCGATCTGGCGCGGTCGATCGCCGCCATCTCGCTGCTGGGCAACCACGAGCTGCGGCTGCTCGACTACCGGCGCACCGGCGATGCCTCACTGCTGAAAGAGACCGACGAAGAGACCCATGGACGGCTGCGGCCCCCGGATTGGGCCTACCTGGAGGCGATGCCCCTCACTTACCATGCCGCGGAATACGACACCGTGTTTGTGCATGGCGGATTCGTGCCCGGGGTGCCCTGGCCGCAACAGCCGGCCGATGTGGTGACCAGCGTCCAGGTGATCGATGCCTCGGGCCGGCCGCGCAAGCGGGCGGATTGTCCGGACTGCCCGGCCTGGGCGGATCTGTGGACCGGGCCGCCCTACGTGGTGTACGGACACACGCCGCGCGACGAGGTCTACCCGCGGCCCTGGTCGGTCGGCATCGACACCGCCTGCGCGATGGGCGGGCACCTCACCGCCTACCTCCTGCCGGAAAAACGCTTTGTGCAAGTGCCCGCCCGCCGGAAATACTACCCGCCATGACCAGTCTTCCGTCGTCCCCCGCTCCGGGCACCGTCCTCCTGTGCATCGATATGCAACCCGCCTTCCTCAAGGCGGTGCCGGACGGCGCCCGGGTTCTGCAGCGCTGCCGTTTTGCCGTGGCCGCCGCGCGCGGGCTCGAGGTGCCCGTGCTCTTCACGGAACAGGCGCCAACGAAACTCGGCCCGGTCGCCCCGGATTTGCTGGAGTTGGCCGAGCCTCCCGAGGTGCTGTCCAAGGACGAATTTTCGGCGCTCGCCAACGCCGCCATCCGGGCCCGGCTGCTGGCGGGCGATTCCGGCCGGCTGCTGCTCTGCGGCATCGAGACTCCGGTCTGCGTTTTCCAGACGGCGCGGGACGCCCTCGCCGCCGGCTTGTCTGTAACCCTGCTGGCTGATTGTCTCGGCGGTCGCCGCCCGGACGACGGCGCGACGGCCCTCGCCCAGCTGGCCCGAATCGGGGCGGAGATCCTGCCGAGTGAGACCGTGTTTTATGCGTTGCTGGGTTCGGCGCGGCACCCGTTCTTCCGCGCCTACACCCAGCTGGTGAAAGCAAACTCGTGAGCCCAGTCCCCTTCCAACCCCGCCATCCACTTCCGCCATGCCCGATTCCACTCCCCTGCTGACCGTCCGCGAACTCAAGGCCCTTGAACAATTCGTCGGGCGCGTCTTTGCCAGCGTGCTCCTCGTCCGCAGGGTGGCCACCCGCACGGCCAAGAATGACCACCCGTTTCTCGCCATCGAACTCGGCGACCGGACGGGCACGTTCAGTTCCACCTGCTTCAACGACCACCCGCTCTTCGAGTTTTTCCGGAACCTGCCCGAGAGCGCGGTGGTGCGAATCGAGGGCCGGACCGACTATTACCAGGGCCGGTTTTCGCCCCGGATCGCCAAGGCCGAGGCGCTGACGGAGGCGCAGCTCGCCGCGCCGGGCCTGCTGGAGAACCTGGTCGAGACCGCCCCGGAGGATGCCGAAAAACTCTGGGCGGAGTTCCAGGAGTTCATTGCCGCCATCAAGCATCCGGAGCTGGCCGCGGCCGTGCGGGCGGTGTTCGAGGAAACCGGGGACGCATTCAGGAACAGTCCCGCGGCCATCGCAATGCACCACGCCTACCGGCACGGATTGCTCGAACACACCGTCCGCATGGCTCGCGCCTGCCGGGCCCTCCTGCCGCTCTATCCCGAGATTGATGCCGATCTCGCCCTCAGCGGCGTGCTGCTGCATGACGTGGGCAAGGTCAGCGAATACGAAGGCACCCTCACCTTTCAGCGCAGCCGCAAGGGCATCCTGCAGGGTCACGTCGTGCTCGGGTACCAGTTGGTGCGCAAGGCGGGTTTGAAGGCACGCCTGGGCGCCGATCTCCTGGAACGCCTGGAACACATCATCCTCAGCCACCAGGGCGAGCTCGAATGGGGCGCCGCGGCGGTGGCGGCCACTCCCGAGGCCGTGCTGGTGTCCCTCATCGACAACCTCGACGCCAGAATGGGGATGGTCCAGCACACGCTCCGGCAGGCGGTCGCGGGCGAGGAGTTCTCCGAGCGGGTCTTCGGGCTCAACACCCCCCTGTTGACCCGGAAGCCCGAAACCTGACTGGGGAGGGGCCCCGACCCCCGGGAAGTGGCGGGCCGCCGGCAGGGACGTCAGCCCGCCAGGACTTCGACGTGCTCGAGGGTGACGGGCGTCGCCGCCCGCAACGTGGCGTGCACCTCCGCGATCCGGTCGACCTCGTACAGCAGGTCGCGCAGCTGCGCTTCCGGCGCCTTGGCCGCGATTTTCGCCCGGTAGGTCACGCCCCGGTTCGGTTCGCCCTCGGCGGCAAATTCGCCCGCGACCTCCACCTCCACGCTGTGAACCGTGATGTTCAGCCGGCCCGCCGCCCGAAAGACATCGTTGCAGTAGCACGTGGCCAGGGCCAGGAACAACAACTCGCCGCCGTTCACGCTCGACCCGAAGCCGGTCGCCTGCGGTGGAATGTTGATCGCATGCACGTGATCGTTGGACCGCAGGAACACCCGATGGGTGCCCCGGCCGCTCTGGACGCGGGCGCTGATTTTCATTTCGTTTGGCTCCTCGTGCCGATCGTTGGCGTGATTCGTGGCCGGCCCGGATGACCCTGCCGCCTAGGGGTTGGGCGCGGTGAAGAGGCGGTTATAGTCCTCCCACTTGGAATTCATGATGTCGATCTTGCGCTGCAACTGGGCCGGAAGGTCGGGCCCGAGGCGCATGATCGTCTCGTCGGCCGGGCTGGGCGCCAGGTCCAGCAGCGGCGCCCGGGTCGATTCGAGCAGGTGCAGCAGGTGTACCGTGTTGTCGATTTCGTCGCGCGCCGTGCCGAGCAGGTTCGTGCGATCCCAGCTGCTGCCGGTTCCGAGGACGGGATCGGGCTCCGGCTTGCGTCCGAGGCGCCGCACCCGGTCCAATTGCGCCTGGTAGGCCACGACATTGTCGGCCGTCCGCATCAGGCAGCCGACCACCTCCAGCCGCCGGCGCAGGAGTTCCCACGAGGCGCGGGCTTGGTCGTCCTTCGCGGCGGCGGCGAGGCGCCCGGCGTCGGCGATGGCCGTCCGCAGCCGCGGCTCCGCGAGCTCAATGACCCGCTGGAACAAAAGATGCGCGCCCCACCCTTCGTACATTCGCATCGCCTGGATGTCCACGAGGTCGTCGGCCGCGGCCTCGCCCTTGGCCTGAAACAGGAACGGGCGATAGTAGCTCTTTTGCGCCGGCGTGAGCTCGGCCGGAAACGGCACCAACGGGCGGTTGATCCACCGCGCCAGCACCAGGCCCATCCGGAACATCGGTCCGAAATCCAACGCCCCCAGGCCGCGCTGGACCTCGTTCACCGAGGACCACAGCGACATCAAGGTGTCCGCCTCCGCCGGACCGGCCAGCGTCGCGGCAAAGTTCCGCAGGTCCGCCAGGCGTTCGAGCTCGTTCTTCGGGACGGCGGCCTGGGTCGCGCGATACAGGCGGGCGTTGAAATCGACCGACGCCGCGTCGCCAAAATCCACCAGCTCCCGCGTCGCCCCGTCGCCCCGGTCGTGCCGGCGGGCGGGATAGGACCCCATCGGCGGAACGGCGATGCCGACCACCGGATAGAAGACGCCGCGGCCCGCCCCGACGCTCAACCGCGCCATGAACGGCCGGCCGTCCGGGCCTTCCCGGTTGTCGACGGCCAGTCCGCGCGGCAGCAGCTTCACGATCTCCATCGGCGAGGCAAATGACGCCGTCATCCACGACCGCGGCTGGATGGCATTCACGCCCACCTGGACGTTGACGCCGGCCTCGCGGCCCGCCTGCTGCAGGTCGCGGAGGAACGACGACACCCGATCGGCCATCGGCCGGTCCTTGCAGAAGCTCGGGCCGTTCATCCCGGGGTAGAGACCGGGGGACCAACAGAAGCCGGAGCCGGAATCGGTCGTCAGAAAGATGAACGTGTCGATCTCCGGACAATGCCGGAGGAGGCTCGCCATCGCCTCGCGATAGAGTCGCAGGGTCTCCGGCCGGTCCACGCAGGGGGCAAAACGCGCGACGCGCGAGCGATTGGGCTGGTCGACCCGGGGGCCGCGCAAATCGGGATGGGCCGCAAAGAAAGCCTCCGGCATCACCTGGGGTTCATTGGCCGACCAGCAGCCCTTGAGGCCCAGGTCACGCAGGATCTTGCACCGGGCTTCCAAGAGGT
>JBJKRD010000469.1:0-3898 GCA_046704925.1 Opitutaceae bacterium
TGGAAGCTCGGACCCTTGAATTCGCGATCAAAGTCATCGCCCTCGTCAGTGGTTTCCCACATACGGATGCTGCTTCGATCGTCGGACGGCAATTGCTAAAGGCTGGCACGTCTATTGGCGCAAACTACCGGGAGGCCAACCGCGCCGAATCCCGGGAAGATTTCGTACACAAGACCGCCTTGGTTGAAAAGGAAGCGGCCGAAACCGACTACTGGATCGAGATCTGTAGCCGTTGCAGAATTGGCAATGGCATCGAAATCTCGACCATGGCGGGCGAAGCCCGTCAGTTGCTCGCAATCTTCACGACGATCAATCGGAAGGCGAAACTTCGATAAAAGACCCCAGGCAGCCTGTTTCTCGCTTTTCCGCATTCTCGCTTTTCCGCTTTTCTCCCTAGTTCTGTACGACGACCTTGGTGCCTTCGAAATCGAAGCGGAACCGCACCTCCTGCAGGCCCTGTTCGCGCATGGCGTGGCGCAACCGGGTCTTGTCGGCGGCGTAGAACATGAGGAAGCCGCCACCGCCCGCGCCGATGAGTTTGCCGCCCAGGGCCCCGTTGCGCATCGCGCAGTCGTACCATTCGTTGATGCGGTCGTTACTCATGCCGGCGGACCGCGCCCGTTTCCGTTGCCAATGCACGTCCATCAACCGCGCAAACTCCTCCAGGTTTCCACGCTCCAACGCTTCGAGTGATTTGAAGCCCAGTTCCTTGGTGAAGTGAAGATTGTCGAGCATGGCCGGATCCCGTTTTTCGCTCCGCGCCTTCTGGTCCTGCAGAATGGTTGAGGCCGCGCGCGAGTAACCGGTGAAGAAGAGCAGCAGATCATCCTCGAGATTGAAGAGGGCCTCCTCGGAAAGGCGGACGGGGCGGTATTCCACCCGGCCGTCGGGATGAAAGGTGAAGGCGGTGATGCCGCCGATCGCCGTGGCGTATTGGTCCTGCTTGCCGATGGGTTCACCCAGGCGGTTGATCTCGATGTCACAGGCCTGTTCGGCCAGTTCGGCGGGATGGATGATGTTCTTCTGGTGCGCATGCAACGCCTTCAGCAGGGCGGTGGTGAAGCTGCCCGAAGAGCCCAAGCCGGTGCCCGCGGGAATGTCGGCCATGGAGGTGAGTTCCAGGTGGGGGTCCTCGATGCCGGCCAGGCGGAGGGCCTCGCGCACGATGGGGTGCTCGACCTGGTCCACGGCGGTTACCCGCTCGAGGCGCGAATATTTGACGATGAGCTCCTGGGCGAAGGTCTGGTGGAGGGTAATGTAGACGTACTTGTCAATGGCCGCGGCCACCAGAAATCCGCCATGCTCCCGGTAGTAGGAGGGCAGGTCGGTGCCGCCGCCGCCAAGGGAGATGCGCAAGGGGGACCGGGTGATGATCATGACGTGAGAGTGAAAGTGAGGGTGAAAGTGGCGGGATGCAGTCCGCCCCAATCAGGACTTCTCGCGGAGAGTTTTGATCGTGCTGGTGAGAATACCGATTATCTCGGAGCAGAGAGCAACTCGGGAAGCCACCACCGTGTCGGGCAACCAGTGTTTGAACCGCCCGTAGCGTCCCGCCGTCTCTTGGGCTGAGCCTCGAGCTATGACCAAATGCTGGGTATACTCTCTGCGACTGCTTCGGCCGTAGCCTTCTTCGATGTTGGAAGCGATGGAATCAGCGCTCGCGAATTGTTGTGCGACAAGCCGGTAAAGGGCCGGTACTTCAGTCAGCGGGCTCATATCAGCCACAACCAGATCAAAAAGCTCGAGCGCCTTTTGATAGGCGCCAAACCGCCTCAGATTTTCGTTTGCTGCCATGTTGACCGTCAGTCGTGAACGCCACTCTCACTTTCACTTTCCACCCTGCTTATAGAACTCCTCCACGATCTCCAGCGTCCGGATGCCCTCCGGCAGGCCGGGCGCCGGTTCACGCCCGAGGCGGATGTCGTCGATGAAGGCCCTGGTCTCGCGGGTCCAGGACTCATCCTCGCCGGGATAATCCCAAACCGTGGTCTCCGGCGGGCCCATCTGGGGTAGCATCCGGTGATAGGTCAGGCGCTCCGGACCGTAACTGCGCCCCAGTCCGTCGATCGCCAGCTTGCCGACGCGTCCGTAGATCTCGAACGAGAACAGATTCTTCCATTCCGTGCAGCTGGCGTGCAGCCAGGCCGTTTGTCCGGTGGCCGTGCGTAGCGCAACGAAGGCGTTGTCGTCCACCGGCATGTCCCAGAAATACGTGGCGCAATGTCCCGCGACCTCGGTGAACTCGCCGAGAAACCAGCCGGCGAGATCGATCAGGTGCACGCCTTGGTCGATCAACTCGCCGCCTCCGGCGATTCCGGGATCGGCCCGCCACTCCCGGTCATAGCCGGGGCGCCCACCGTGGCCGTAGCGGCCGCGCACGAACATGAGGGGACCGACGGCGCCCGCGTCCACCAGTTCCCGGGCTTTCTGCAGCGCGGGGTGAAAGCGGTGGTTGTAGCCGAGGCGCACGCGCACGCCGCCTTGGCCCGCCGCCTCCTGCAACTCGCGCAGCTGGCCTGAGCGTAGCGCCCCGGGCTTTTCCAGCAAAACGTGTTTGCCGGCGCGGATGGCCGCGAGCGCGATCGGGGCGAGCGAGGCGTTGGGCGTCGCGACGACCACGGCGTCCACCTCGCGATCCCGCACCACGCCGGCGTAATCGGCCACGGCCCGGCATCCCGGCACCGTGGCGGCCAGGGTCGCCGCGCGGTCCTGGTCGGGGTCGCAGGCAAGCCGCAGGATAGCCTGGGCGCCGAGGGCGGCGGCGCGTTTGCGCCCGACGAGGCCGCAGCCGATCTGAGCGAATTGAAGTTGCGGCGGGGTCGATTTGCTCATTCGGATCGTGGGATGTTCAAGGGCGTCCTCCCCCATCGCGAGACGCAAATCAGACTCGGTCGATTTCTGACCGTGGGCGGCCTGTCGGCCCTGGTGCAACTGGTCAGCCTGGCGTTGCTCAAGCGGTTCTTGAATCCGAGCGTGGCGTTCACTGTGGCCTTCGTTCTGTCCACCGCAACGCATTACTCGTTGAACCGATTCTGGGCCCTGCCCAGCGAGCGGCGGGATTCGTGGCAGCAGCTCACCGAGTATCTGGCGACGGCGGGCCTGAGCTACCTGATCAATTTCGCCCTGTTCCGCTTCGCCCTGGATATCGTCGGCCTGGGCGTGGTGTGGTCCGCGGCCGTGGCGGTGCCGCCATCGACGCTGGTGGTGTTCCTCCTGCTCAACTATCGGGTCTTTCGCCGTCGCATTCCGGCGGGTTGAGAAGGATCAGGGGGTCCAGTTCTTCCCCCGCTCCCGGGGCACGATCCGACGCAGCGTGTAGATGTCGGTGTCCGCCAGTACCTCCCGCCGCGAGGCGAGGTCGGACCAGGGATCCCACACGGCGCTGAGGAACCTGCCGGTGACGCCGTCGCTCCCCGGCGACAGCAACCATTCCGCCAGGTCGAGGGCCCGCGCCAGGGTGGCGTCGCCGGCCGACTTCGCCCTGAGGGCCGCCTGGTACTCCGGCTCACCGGCCGTCGCCGGGCCGGCCGCGATGACCGCATCGGTCATCCGGGTGGCAATGGCCCCGGGCGCGAGGGCGTTGATGTCGAGCGCCGCGCCCCGCTCCTCTTCGGCGATGGTCTCAACCAGTCGCACGATGGCCGTCTTCGCCGCGCCATAGGCGGAAAAACCCGGTCGGGCCTTGCTGGCGCCGCCGCCGGAAAAACAGACGATCTTGGCCCGACGTGACGCCCGACCAAGTCCTTGGTGGAGAGCCCGGATCGCGTGATAGGTGCCGTCGAGGTTGGCCCGGATGGTGGCGCTCCATTGCGGCGGATCCACGCTGACGGCCCGGCCGATAGGCCCCTGCAGTGCGGAACAAGTCACATGCCCCTCGAACCAGGGCCAAGCGGCCAGG
>JBJKRD010000470.1:0-2761 GCA_046704925.1 Opitutaceae bacterium
TCGGTGGCCGCCGGCTTCTCCGGGACGTTGGCGCTCACCCCGACCACCCCGCCGCCGCGGGACTCCCGCGAATTGGTCGTGTCTTCCGTGATGGTCTGGCTGCGGACGACCTGGCCCTCGGGATCGAACTTCTCCTCGGTCAGCGTGGTGGCGTCGGTCTCGATCTGCGCGGAAACGCGGACGACGGCATTGCCGGCCCCGATGACGTCCGCCAGCATGCTCGACACCTTCTTGGCAAAGTAGTCCTCGACCTCCTCGCGGTACTTGATCTGGCTGGCGGCGCTGGCCAGCGAGGGATCATCCTTCAGCTCCTCCGAAAGCACATGGCCCTGGTTGTCGACGACCGCGACCTGGTCGGGCTGCAGGCCCTGGACGGAGTTCGCGACCAGGTAACGGATGGCGTTCACCGCGTCGGGCTCGAGGCGGTTGCCCGCCAGCTCGACGAAGACCGAGGCGGTCGCCTTCACCGCCCGGTCCGCGATGAGGAGGCGGTTTTCCGGCTGCACGATCATGACCCGCGCGGAACGGACGCCGTGGAGCTGCGAGATGGTCCGGCCCAGCTCCCCCTGCAGCGCCCGCATGTAGTTGGTGCGCTGCACGAAATCGCTCAGGCCAAACTGGCCCTTGTCGAAAATTTCGAAGCCCACGCCGTCGCCGCTCGGCAGGCCCTTGGCGGCCAGATCCATGCGCAGGCGATAGACCTGGTCGGACGGCACGTAGACCGAGCTGCCGGCCGAGCCGACGCGGTGCGGAATGCCCTGGGATTCAAGCTGGCTGATGATCGCGGCCGCGTCCTTGTCGCCCAGGCGGCCGTAGAGCAGGACGTAATCGGGCCGGCGTGACCAGACCACCAGCGCCGCCAGGGCGGCACACACCACGACGGCGGCCAGCGTGAGGGACACGCGTTGGTTGATGCCGAGCTGTTTCCACAGGGTGAGCAGCGACTGGAGGAAGGCTTTCATTCAACAGGGGCGGAATCGGGATCGCGCGGATGGGCGGCCGTCTAGACCGGCATGCGCATGATCTCCTGGTAGGAGTCGATGACCTTGTTGCGGACTTCGATCATGAGAGAGAGGGCGAGGGAAGCCTCCTGCATGGCGATGACGCTCTGGTGGAGACTGCCGCTGTCGCCCAGCAGGGCACGCCGGGTGGTCGCGTCGGCCTCGGCCTGCTTGGCGTCGACTTCCCCGACCAGACGATCCAGCACCGAGGAAAACGGTCCGGCCGCGGGCATCAGGGCGGACACCGCGGGCCGGCCGGCCGGCGCGTCGGCCGGCCGCAGCACGGGCGGAGCCAGGGGCGGAAGGGGCGCGACAGCGGTGGAGATGGAGCCGATCGCGGACATGGCGGGTTATTGGCCGATCTGCAGGGTGCGTTGGGCCATTTCCTTGCCGTTTTTGGCGACGGCGAGGTTCGCCTCGTAGGCCCGGGACGCCGAGATGAGGTCGACCATTTCGAACGCGAGATTCACGTTGGGCATTGTCACCATGCCCTGGGCATCGGCGTCGGGGTGCTGGGGCTGGTAGATGCGTTCGCCCGGCGTCGGGTCCGGAGTGATGGCCGCCACCTCGACTCCCTGCAGCGGGCTCGCCTGACCGTCGGGCTGCCGGCGCAGTTCGGTCTCGAAGCTGACCAACTGGCGCCGGTAGGGACCGCCGGCCGGAGTGCGCGTGGTCTGCGCGTTCGCGATGTTTTGGGCGATGATGTCGAGACGCGTCCGCTGGGCGTCCAGCGCGGATGTGGTGATGTCGATGCCGGCGATCAGGTTCATGGCGGGGAAGACGGGCCTCAGGCGCTCTTGCCGCTGATGGCCATCCGCAGCTGCTTGAGGTTGGTGCTGACGATTTCCGTGAGGAACTGGTGCTCGATCGAATTGCGGTTCATCTCCGCCAATTCGTGCTCGATCTCCACGGTGTTGCCGTCGGGACGGACCGTGCGGGCGTGCTCGTCCGTGGCGATCGTGGGCTTCAGGCTGGCGCCGACGGTGCCGAGGTCGCCGCCGGCCTCCGAGGCGCGCAGCTCCGCCAGGAAGCTGGGGTTGACGTCGACCCGTTTGTAGCCGGGCGTTTCGGCGTTGGCGATGTTGGCGGCCAGGGCTTCCTGGCGCAGGGTGGCCACATCGAGAAGCTTGCAGGCGATCTGGTAGCTGTCTGATCCGACCAACGGCTCGATCATGCCGGGGCAAACAGCAGAGCCAGTGCCAGCTTAGGAAATCCGATCGGGACCGATTGGCCGTCAGATACTTGCGCGACGAAAAACGATGCGGGTTGCCGATTCGGGCGGACGGGACCGCGGGTGGCGGAGCGCCCGTGGGCAAAATTTGCCGAAGCCGGCGGGCGCCTTTTTTTGGGGCGGCGCTTCATCGGCGCGTCATCGTCCCGATATAGAGGAATATCGTGCGCGCCAGAGATCAACACCCCCTGTCCGGCCGCGGGACGTCTTTTCGCGACCGTGCCCCGCGCTCCCCGGGCGCGACCGTCGCAGCGTGTCCGCCAAAACCCGCCGCATGACGCCGCCTGCTTCCGTGCTGCCGCTGCTGATGGTGGATGACGATCCGCTCGTCCTCCAGACGCTGAAGCTTACGCTGGAACACGACGGGTATGGCGTGGCGACGGCGCCGTCGGCCGCCAAGGCGCTGGCGCTCATGGAAACCCAGGAGTTCTCCGTGGTCATCTCGGACCTGAAGATGCCCGAGATGAACGGCCTGGAGTTTCTGGTGGAATGCCGCAAGCGGCAGCCGGCCGCCACGCGAGTGCTGATC
>JBJKRD010000471.1:0-7306 GCA_046704925.1 Opitutaceae bacterium
ACCCGGTGCCCGAAGCGCCGGCGATGAGCCTGACCTTCGACCAGGTGACCGCGGCGGGAAACACCACGATCACGCTGCTCGCCAGCGGCCCGCCGGCGCCCGCGGGCTTCAAGCTGACGGACCCCGCCCTCTATTTCGACATCACCACGACCGCGACCTTCACCGGCAACGTCACCGTCGCCCTGGACTATTCCAAGCTGACCCTGGCCGGCGATCCGGCGGCGCTCCGGCTCATGCACTTCGTGGGCGGCGTGCCGGTCGACATCACCACCTTCAACGACACGGTGAACAAGATCATCTTCGGGGTCACGGATTCGTTCTCGCCGTTCGCACTCGTCCTGGCCCCCCCCTCCCCC
Source organism: Opitutaceae bacterium (assembly GCA_046704925.1). GTDB lineage: Bacteria > Verrucomicrobiota > Verrucomicrobiia > Opitutales > Opitutaceae > Fen-1467. The sequence goes on from JBJKRD010000471.1 coordinate 357, forward strand.
GACCTCAACGGCGACGGCGTGGTCAATCTCGCCGACCTGAATCTGGAAATGGCCGCCATCCGCAGCCACTCGACGGATTCGCGTTACGATCTCAACAACGACGGACGCGTGGACGTCGCCGACGCGCGTTACCTCGCAACCAAGTACACCAAGTCCTGACGCAGCCGCATGACGCAACCATTCGCCAACCCAATGAAAACGACCTGGACGATTCTCACCCTGGTGTGCGCCGTCGCGGCCCACGCGAATCCCCTCGTGACCCTCGATCCCTCGGCGTCGAGCATCGACGTCGGCGGGGCAGTCACCGTCAACCTCAACATCGCCGGCCTAAACGATTTTGCGCCGCCGTCCGTGGGGGCCTGGCTGGCCGAGATCTCCTACTCGGACTCCATCCTGGGCATCACTTCCGCCGATGTGATCTTCGGGTCCGGCCTGGATTTGGGAATCTGGGGCTCGGTCCAATCCGCGGATGACTCCACCAGCGGTGTCATTGAAGCCGACGAGGTCTCATTGGAAGACCCCGCCGATTTGAATCTGGACCAGCCGGCCGCCTTCACGCTGGCGAGCTTCACCTTCACCGGTCTGGCCCCGGGTGTCTCGCAGCTCTCCCTGGCGGACTTCCAACTGAGCGATGCCGACGGTTTCGATTTGGCCTTCGAAGCCCAGGGCGCCGCGATCACGGTGCGGAGCGCGGCCTCCGTGCCGGACTCCGGCGGGATCGCCTTTCCCTTCCTCGCCACCGTCGGGTTGATCCTGCTGTTCGGCCGCCGCCTGCCCGCCGCCCGCGGTCCGCTCGGACTGCGGCGGGCCTGACCCGGCGCCGTCCGGGCCGACACCGGGGCGTGTCGCACCGGTATTTCATGATTCAGCGGAATCCGTCGCCGTTTGGTTCCCTCTGCGCTTCCGCTTGCTCTGCGGTGGACAAGGTCTTTGGCCCCGCCGATGGAATCCGATGGATGGCCAGAGGTTTCGGCTCGCCGCGGCGTTCCGTGGGTGCAGCAAGCCTGCGCCCCTATGGTGGCGGGTTGTTCTTCGGATTGCCCCTACCCCGCATCTTTCACACCCGAGCTTGTTCTGCAGAATGTTCGGCGCAGCCGAAGAAAATGTGGGCTTGGGGCCGGGACATCGATGCCAATGGACAGGCTGAAGTGAACTCACGCGGAAAGCATGAAATGTCCGCGCTACGCACACGGTCGGGTGCTGGCCCTGCGGGTGGAGTCCGACACCTATCCGATCCACGCGGCCGGCCTCCGGGCTGACTTTGCGCGCGACGCGGACGTGCCCTTCATCGACGCCGCCGCGATCCTCGACCCCAAGGACGGTCGCCTGAGCGTCTTTCTGCTGAACCGCGATTTGCAGGAGGAACGCGACGTCATGCTGGTGTGGCACGACCCGCAGCCGCAGCGCGTGCTGGCCTGCCAGACCCTGACCGGCCCCGACCTCAAGGCGTTCAACACCTTTGCGAATCCAAATCGCGTCGCGCCGCAGCCGCTCGATGCGCCGCCCGTTGGTCCGAACATGACCCTTCGGCTGCCGCCGCGGTCCCATAGCGTAATCCAGTTCGCCACCGGGTGAACGGCGGCCCGGCGCCGGCATTGCCTAAGGCCGATATCTCCGGTCGCCGGGTTTCGCCCGGCAAGCCGATATCGCCGGACAGTGGTGAGCGACGGGTCGTTCCCATAACCACTTGAGTCGCCCGGCGATCAGGTCATGCTGGCGTTCTGTGCGCCTCCAGCGATTCCTTGCGGTGACCGGCGGACTCACGGTCGCCGTCGCCGCGGTGTTCCTCGCCGGGCCGCGGGTCGACACGGCGTACCATCCGCGAAACCCCGACCTGCCGGCCGACCTCGACGCCTACCTTGTCCGGTCTGAATCACGGTATCCGGATCTCACGCCGGGCGCCGAAAAGACCATTGTCTGGGCGGGCCCGGCCGGCACCCGCACGCCGCTGGCCATCGTCTATCTGCACGGCTTTTCCGCCACCCGCCAGGAGACGGCCCCGCTGTGCGATCGCGTAGCCGCCCATTTCGGCGCCAATCTCTACTATGCCCGCCTCTCCGGCCATGGGCGCGGCGGCGCGGCCCTGGCCGACGCAACCGTCGACGACTGGCTGAACGACGCGAGCGAGGCGCTGCAAATCGGCCACCGCATCGGCGAGCACGTCGTCGTGATCGGAACCTCCACGGGCGGCACGCTCGCCGCATGGCTGGCCCGTCAATTTCCCGACGCGATTGACGCCAGTGGGCTGATCTCGCCGAATTTCGGTCCTCGAAATCGCCGCGCATGGTTCCTGACGTGGCCCTGGGCGCGTCAACTGGCCCCCATCTCATTCGGTGCCTGGCGGCGGAAAACGCCGGGCAGCGTCGCCGAAGCCCGCTACTGGACTCTCGATTACCCGACGATCGCGCTCATTCCCATGATGGGCTTGGTGCAGCTGGTTCGCCATTCTCCTCTGGAGGAAATCCGGTCGCCCACGCTGGTGATCTATTCGCTCGAGGACCGGACCGTCGACCCGCGCGAGACCGAGCGAGCATTCGTTCGCCTCGGTGCATCGCGAAAAAAACTGGTGCCTTTCGCGGACCGCGTGACCGCCAGCCACCACGTGCTGGCCGGCACCATCCTGGCGCCGGCCAACACCGACCGGATGGCCGACATCATCATCGACTTCATCGACGGCCTGCCCCTCGACGACGGCGTCCGATCCGGTCGGTGAAGTCCGGCGGTCCCTCCCGTCGGCTCCCGGTTTCAAGCCGGTCGCGCAAGGGACCCGTTCCGGCCGCGCTTCCGCGCGCTCGGCCCGAAACCGCCGATCGTCGAAGGTCGCTCCCTCGCGGCATGCGGCATTTCGACTGCCCGGAAAAATATCGACCGGCTTACGTCGACGACCTGCCGTTCGACCCCGGCCACATCCTCGTTTACGGCCGGTCGTCACACGGGGCCTGGCACGCTGGGCTCTTTTCGATCAGCCTGGCCACGGCGGACCGCACCGTTGTCTACGGAAACGACCCTGACACCGGCGGCCGGGCCGCCGACGGGGCGGGCGACATCCGCTACCGGTTGCGGCAGGTTGGCGATCGGACCATCCATGAAGTCCGGCGCGACAAGACGAGCCGATGGGAACCCCTCGTCGAATACCGCGATCTTCCGCTGGGTCTCGATCCTGTTCACTTTTGGGGGTTCTCGGCGGACAACCAGGGTCTCTATTTGACCAGACCCGATCAACAAGGCCGCGATTGTCTTTACCGGGTCGACCTTGCCCGCCTTGAATGGGGCGACCCTCTGTTTTGTCCGGAGCAGGGGGAGATCGAAAACGTACGCCTGTCTTGGGACCACGCCCGCGTCGAAAGCGTTCGCTATGGTCCCGACGGCCGGCAGGAGAAATGGTTCGATCCCGACCTGGCCAGGGTGGCCGCCCTGCTGCGCGTGACGATCCCGCCGGAGTCCGAATTCACGATCGCCAGCGCCGACCGGAGCAATCACGTCTTTACGGTCCGGGTATACGGCGCTCGGAACCCGGGGGAGTACTACCTGCTCGATCTCCGGGGCCGCACTCAATTCGTCCGGCTGGGCCGGAAGCACCCCGGCATCCCGGTCGATCAACTGTGCCCGATGATGCCGATCACCTACCGCGCTCGCGACGGCCTCATGATCCACGGGTACCTGACGCGGCCACAAGATTCCGCCGGCCGGCGGGTGCCGCTGATCATCCTGCCGCATGGCGGTCCCTACGGTATTCGGGATGTCTGGGGTTTCGATGCCGAAGTCCAGTTCCTCGCCAATCGCGGTTACGCGGTGCTCCAGCCCAATTACCGGGGCTCGGGCGGCTACGGCGAGGCGTTCCTCCTGGCCGGCCGGCACGAGTGGGGCGGCAAGATGCAGGACGACCTGACCGACGCCGTGGCGTGGGCCGTAGAGCAAGGTATCGCCGATCCGGCGCGGATCTGCATCTACGGGGCCAGCTACGGCGGATACGCCGCGCTGGCCGGCGTGGTCTTCACGCCGGATCTCTACTGCTGCGCGGTCAACTACGCCGGTGTGACGGACCTTGACCGGATTGCCAACTGGCAGAATGAGATGTCCGCCGGCGGCCGCACCTACTGCCAGCGTCTCATCGGGGACGACAAGGAGTACCTCGAGTCACATTCGCCGGTGAATTTCGTTTCCCGGATCAAAGTGCCGACGCTGCACGCCTGCGGGGAGAACGATCCGCGCGTCGACATCAAGAATTGGAAGGCCTTGGAACGGGAATTGAAGAAATACGGAAGGACCTACGAATACGTTCGCGAAGCGAACGAGGGCCACGGATTCCAAGCCGAGCGCGCCCGAATCCGGTTCTACGAGCAGTTGGAGGCGTTCCTCGAGCGCTACCTGCGGCCCGGCGGAACGCCGGCCCCGGCTTCCGCGCCCTGACGCGCGGCCCGACGCCGCCGTCGTCCGACTCAATCCGGCCGCGCGCACGCCACGATCCGATTCCGCTCTTGATGAGCGGTCCGGAATCGCCTCCCGTCGCACGTCTACGCGGCAGCCGGGTGAGGTCCCGGATCTCCAGCGTCGCCGGCCCACCGGTCACTTGGCGGCCAGGATTTCGCCGAAGAACTGTCGCATAAGCGCCCAGGAATGGCGGGCAGCCTCGGCGTTGTAGCCGATGCCCTTCAAGCCCGTCTTGGCCGCGATCGCGTCGGCGTCCGGATTGGTGAAGGAGTGCAGCGCCCCCGAGTAGATCTCGAGCTGGTAGTCGATCTTGGCCGCGTCCAGCGACTCCTTGAACGCCATCAGCGCCTCAGGCTTGGTGAACGGATCGAGCGCCCCGTGGCAGATCAAAAACTTGGCCTTGGTCTTGGCCGCCGCGTCGGCCGGCGCGGGGATCAGACTGCCGTGGAAACTGACAATCCCCACGAGCGGCGCGCCGCTATAGGCGAGCGCCTGACAGACCGCGCCGCCAAAACAGAAACCGATCGCCGCGACCCGCTTGGAGTCGACCAGCCCGGTTTGCAGCAATTGGTCGAGGGCGGCCCGGGCGCGCTCCGCCATCAGGGGCTTGCCGTAGAACTGGCCCGACCACGCGCCCGCCTGCTTGGGATCGAGGGTGTTTTCGGCGCCGCCGTACATGTCGACGGCCAGTGCCACGTAGCCGAGCTGGGCCAGTTGGCGGGCCCGGTCCTTGGCATAGTCGTTCAATCCCCACCACTCGGGAAACACGAGCACCCCGGGCCGGAGCGCGGTCGTGGTGTTGTCGTAGACCAGGAAGCTTTCCAGCTTCGCGCCCGCCTGCTCGTAGGTGATCGTCTTGGTGACAAGAGCGGCGCGGACGCAAAGGGTGGCGGCGCAAAAGGCGAGGAGCAGGGCCGGGAATTTCATGGTGGGCGGAAACATGCGCAGGAAGGCCGCCCGGTCAAATGGCGCGGGGTCCTTTCGTCGGACGGCGGATCGTCGGGGATAGACACGGACTTACCTGCCCGTCGTCCCACCCGGTGGGTCGGGCTTCACGACCGGCCGGTCCCGACATTTGGAGTGGCTTCGCCGCCGGGTCTCCGGTTTTCTCGCCGCTCCATGCTCACGGTCGCCGACGTCGCAAAATCCTACGGTCCGCGCGTGCTTTTCGAAGGGGTTTCGCTCTTCGTCGCGCGCACCGACCGCTATGGCCTCGTCGGCGCCAACGGCACCGGCAAGACGACGCTGTTCAACCTCATCCTCGGCGAGGAAACGCCCGACGCCGGCACCATCACCTGGGAGCGTGGCGCCGACTTCGGCTTCCTGCCACAGGAAACCGCCCCGGCGCACGACGAGACCATCCTCCATCTCGCCACCTCCGCGGGCCCGACCGCGCCCGGCCGCCCCGCCGCCGCGCCCGCCGACCCCGAGCCCGACTGGACGCTCGAGCCCCGGGCCAAGGCGGTCCTCGCCGGCCTCGGTTTTCGCGAAGCCGATCACCACCGGCCCGCGCGGTCCTTTTCGGGCGGCTGGATCTTGCGCGCCCATCTCGCGCGCCTGCTGGTGCGCCGGCCCGCGCTCCTGCTGCTCGACGAGCCCACCAACCACCTCGACCTCCACGCCCTGCTCTGGCTGCAGGATTACCTGACCCGTTACCCCGGCGGTCTCGTCGTCATCTCCCACGACCGCGCCTTTCTCAACACGCTCTGCAACGGCATCCTCGAGCTCCGCGACGGCTCCCTCCACCGCTACCCGGGCAACTACGACGACTATCTCGCCGAGAAGGCGGCCCGCGTGGCGCAGCAGCGCGCCCTCTACAAGAACCAGCAGCGCGAAATCGCCCACCTGCAGCGTTTCGTCGACCGCTTCGGCGCCAAGGCCACCCTCGCCTCGCGGGCCAAGTCCAAGGAGAAGCAGATCGCCCGCCTCCAGGAGGTCGCGGTGGAGGAGCCGGTCGAGGAGCTGAAGCGGATCCATTTCCGCTTTCCGCAGCCGCCGCGCTCCGGCCTGCGGGTCGTCACCCTCTCGCACGTGCGCCAGGCGTACGGCGATCATGTGGTCTACCGCGACCTCGACTTCGAGGCCCAGCGCGGGCAGCGCATCGTCCTCGTGGGCCCGAACGGCGCGGGGAAATCGACCCTGCTCAAGATCCTCGGCGGGATCGTGCCCCTTGCCGCCGGCACCCGCGAACTGGGCAACAGCGTGGTCGCCGGCTACTTCGCGCAGAACCGGACCGAGAACCTCAACCCCGCCGGCACCGTGCTGGAGAACCTGATGGAGCTGCGCACGGCGCAGAACCGGCTCACCGAGGAGCGCGCCCGGACGGTCCTCGGCGCCTTCCTCTTCCGCAAGGACGACGTCTTCAAGCCGGTCGCCGTCCTCTCCGGTGGCGAGAAATCACGCCTGGCGCTCGCCCGCCTGCTGATCGATCCGCCCAACCTGCTGCTGATGGACGAGCCCACGACCCACCTTGACATCCCGTCCATCGATGCCCTCCTGCTGGCCCTCCGGCAGTATAC
>JBJKRD010000472.1:0-5310 GCA_046704925.1 Opitutaceae bacterium
CGCGCCGCACGGATCACCAGGCGTCGGCGCGGCGACTCCGCGACGGCTTGAATCTGCCGGCCGGGCATCCCGTGGTCCTTTTCGCGGGCAAGCTGCAAGCCCGGAAGCAACCGCGCGTTTTACTGGAGGCGTTCCTGGCATCGCCCCGCCCCAAAGCGACGTTGCTTTTGGTCGGCGACGGCGACGAAAAGGCCGCGCTTCAGTCCCGGCTCGCCGAGGTGCCCGACGCCGATGTCCGCCTGCTTCCGTTTGCCAACCAGAGCGAGATGCCGTCTCGTTACTTGTTGGCCGACCTGTTTGTGCTGCCGTCCATGGGTCGTTCCGAGACCTGGGGTCTGGCGGTAAATGAAGCGATGCACATGGGCGTGCCCTGCCTCGTCAGCGATGTCGTCGGCTGCCAGCGGGATCTGGTGACCGACGGCGAGACCGGCTGGGTTTTTCAGGCGGGCGACGAACCTGGCTTTCGTGCCAAGCTCGGGGAGGCCCTCGCCCAACTGCCGGAGAACGCGACGCAAATCCGTTCCCAAGTCGCGGCCCGCATCAGGGGCTACACCTACGCGCAGGCCACGGCCGGTCTCGAGCAAGCGCTCCGCTCGCTCGGCCTCTCGGCACCATCCCCGTGACTGTCCTTTGGTACAAGACAGAGCTGGCTCTCGCGGCTTTGGCGGCCATGGGCCTTGTGCTGGCGGTGCTGCGGAACGACGCGCGGGCGCGCTGGGTCGGAGGTTGGCTTAACGTCCCGGTCTGTTGGATCGCGGCCCGCCTTCTTCCTTGGGTCGCGATATATTTCATCGCGGGCTTTCTCCCTCATTCGGACGTCGCGCGTGTCTTCTGGCCGCAGGCGCGGGGAGTTCTGGCGGGTGGCCTGCCCTATCGGGACTTCGATTCCTCGTTTGGTCCGCTGTTTCCGGGCCTGATCGCCCTCCCGCTGCTGGTATGGCGCGACCCCCGGGCCATCGTGCTCTTTCTCAGCGTGCTGGAAGCGGTGACCGTCGCCTTGACTCTGGGGGCGGCTCGGGTGCCATCCGGCTCCGCGGCGCGGGCGCGCTGGCTCGCGTTATATTTTCTCGCCCCCGGCCCGCTGCTCCTCGCCGTGGTCGGGGGTCAGGAGGATTTCCTCCTGTGGGCGGCCGGGTTGGTCGTCTGGATCGCGGTTGTCGCCGGCCGGTCGGTTGCCGCCGGCAGTCTGGCGGTATTGGGCGTTCTGATCACGAAACCGCTGTTTGCCATTCCGGCGGCCGCCTTTGCGGGCCTCAGCCGACGCCGGTGGCGTTACCTCGCGGGAGCGGCCGTGCCGGCGCTCGTCGTGCTGGGCATGCTCATCCTGCTGACCGGACCGAAATTCCTGGGTGTCCTCAGCGAAAGTCGGAACGTCTCGCCGCCCAATCTCTGGATCTGGCTGCACTGGTTTAGCGGCGGCCGGATTGCGATCGGGAATCCGCTTTTGTCCTTTTCGATGGTCGTCATCACCGGCGCCTTCGCCATCTGGCTTTTTGCGCGATACCGCGCCGCCATCGAACACCGGCCATCGCTATTTTTTGCCGCGTGGACGCTGTTGTTTGCCGTGTCGATGCTGGTGAATCTAAAATCGATGGGCGCCTATTTCGGCTATTTCGCGCTGCCGGCTCTCGCCCTCTTTCTCGATCCCCCGCACCCCGGAGCGCTGCTCGCTTGGGTCGTTTTCGGGACCCTGGGCCCGATCGAATCGTCCCTGTGGTATCGGACGGGCGAGCGTCTGCTCATCGGATGGCCGGACTCCCCGTGGCTGGCGCTCGAATATGGGCTGCAGGGCGTCATGCTTATCTGCCTGATCGTGCTGGCATTGGCAGCCCATCGCTTCCTGACTGTCGCCACCGCAGGCCGCAGCGGGCCCGCGTCATGAGGATCACCATTGTCATGGGTTTCTTCCTGCCGGTGCCGCCGGCGGCCGGCGGCGCGACGGAGAAGATCTGGTTCCGGCTCGCGCGGGAGTTCGCGTCGGCGGGGCACGCCGTCACGCTGCTCTCGCGGACCTGGCCGGGGTTCCCCGAGGCCGAAACGCTTGATGGCGTCCGCATGGTGCGGATTCGTGGCTTCAATCATACGCGGTGGCTCGCGTGGAATCTGTGGCGCGACGCCCGGTGGGGGTGGCGCCTGCGGCAGCACCTGCCGCCGGCCGATGTCGTGGTCTGCAACACCGTCTCGCTGCCCATCTGGCTCCATGCCCGGCGGACCGACGCCGGACGGGTCGCGGTTGTGCTCGGTCGAATGCCCAAGGGACAAACGCGCTGGTATGGGCGCGTCGACCGTCTTCTTGCCACCAGCGAGGCGGTGGCGGCCAAGGCGCGCCGCGAGAATCCGCGGCTGGCCGGGCGCATCCGGGTCTTTCCCAATCCGGTCGACTGGCAACTGCATGCCGCCGCCGCGAGCGCAGCGTCCGACTCAGACGTCCTGACCGTCGGTTTCGTCGGTCGCGTGCATCCGGAAAAGGGCTTGGAACTGCTGCTCACGGCCGCGACCCGGCTGGCCAAGACGGGCGGTCTGCCCGCGTGGCGCCTGGTGCTGGCGGGGCCGGTCCTCGTGTCCCAAGGCGGCGGGGGCGAGGCTTACCGCGACGGCCTGGTCGGGCGCTACGGGCCCGCCCTCGGCGATCGGCTGTCGATCCTGGGGCCGGAATACGACGCCGCGAAATTGGCCGCGCTCTACGGGGCCATCGATATCTTCTGTTATCCCAGCCTGGCCGAGCGCGGCGAAGGGCTGAGCATCGCACCCATCGAAGCCATGGCGGCCGCCGCGGTGCCGGTCGTCTCGCAGCTGGATTGCTACCGCGATCTCATCCGTCCGGGAGAAAACGGGCTGGTGTTCGACCAGCGGAGCCCCGATGCGGCCGCGGCCCTGGCCGCGGCGCTGGGGCAATTGCTGAGCGACGGGAACCACCGCGCCGCGCTCGCCATCCGTGCCCAACAGGATGCCCGCGCCTATGATTACGGCCGGTGCGCCAACAGCCTGCTGGATGATTTCGCCCGATTGACGAGCCCGACCCCGACTGCCTAACCTCTGCGCCGCCGTGCCTGCCGAAGACAAACCCTATCTGGGACGAGGTTGCACGACGCCCTACCCCAAGGGCGAGGTCATCCGGCAATGGCTCTGGGCGCTCGTTCAGGCGACGCTGTTTCGCTGGAGCCCGCGCCCGTGGCACTGGTGGCGCGCCTGGCTGCTCAAGGTTTTCGGCGCCAACATCACCATGCCGGGACGCGTCGTGATCTTTCCGTCGGCCCGGGTTTATTTTCCGTGGAAGCTGACGCTGGCCCCGCGCGCCATGGTCGGCCGCCAGGTCAACCTCTACAACCTGGCGCCAATCTCGCTCGGCTATGGCGCCAACCTCAGCCAGAACTGCCACCTGTGCGCCGGGACGCACGACTACGCCCGGTGGGAGATGCCGCTCGTCGCCAAGCCGATCGTCGTGGGCGACAACGCCTGGTTGGGCGCCGACGTGTTCGTCGGACCCGGCGTCACCATCGGGGAACTGTGCGTCGTCGGAGCCCGCTCCGTCGTCGTCAGGGATCTGCCGGCGCGCATGGTCTGCGCCGGGCACCCGTGCCGGCCGATCAAGCAGCGGGCGGAGCCTGTCTGAAAACCGCAGGACCACATGACCACACGGCGGTGGGTGTCACGGCCGATCGGCGGATTCCGTAGTCTCATTGTCCTGTGGTCGGGTGGTCGCGACGTGCGCTCCGAAGGCGGCGTCTGATTCGAAAGAAGCATTCTCGTGCGCATCTGCCACATCGTTCCCAGCCTTGAAGAGCGGCACGGCGGCCCCTCCCGGTCGAGCCGCTGCCTGGCGGCGGCGCTGGCGGAGCTGGGGCACGAGGTCGACCTCCTGGCCACGCAACCCGGTCCGGAGGCCCCGCCTGAACGGGAAGACCGGCTGCGGGTGCTGCGATTTCACCGCGATTGGCCGCCGGCGCTTTGTCCATCAGCCGGGCTGCGCCACCGACTCCACGGCGAACCTTACGATCTCATCCATCACCATGCGCTCTGGCTCCGCACGCTGCATTATGCGCACCACGCCGACGCCCCGCTCGTGATTTCCCCGCGCGGCATGATGAGCGACTGGGCGTGGCGGCACCACCGCTGGAAGAAATGGCTCGCCGCACGTCTGGTGCACCCCGGGGCCCTGGGGCAGGTCGCCGGCTGGCACGCCACGAGCCGGGACGAAGCCGACGAGATCCGCCGGCGCGGATTCCTCCAGCCGGTCTGCGTCGCCGCCAACGGCGTCGCGGCTCCCTCCGCCGAAGAATTGACCCACGCGCACGAAACCTGGACCCAGCGGTGTCCCGAAGTGTTGAGTCGCCCCGTGGCCCTGTTCTATTCGCGGTTCCACCGCAAGAAACGCCTGCTCGAGCTGGTCGACCTCTGGCGGGACCTGGCGCCGAAGGATTGGCTGCTTTTGGTGGTGGGCATTCCCGAGGAGTTCAGTGTGGCGCAGTTGCAGAGTCGTCTGACGCCGGAGTCCAGCGCGGCGCGGATCCAGGTCTTTGACGGACGCGACCTGCCGCCGCCATACGCCGTGGCGTCGCTGTTCCTGCTGCCGTCCCACACGGAGAACTTTGGTCTCGTGGTCGCCGAGGCCATGGCGTGCGGCGTGCCGGTGCTGGTCACCGACACGACGCCCTGGGCGGAGGTGTCCGAACACTACGCCGGCTGGTGCGTGCCGTGGGAACGCTACCGGGATGCCCTGCGCGATGCCCTCGGCGAATCGACCGACCGGCTCGAGCAGCGGGGCGCCCGCGCCCGCGACTGGGTACTGACCCGGTTCTCCTGGGAACAGGCGGCGCGGCCGTTGAGCGATTTCTATCAGCAACTCCGGAGACCAGCGCCGTGACCCTCGCACCGCCATCATCCCCGCCGCCGCCGCGTGCTTTGGAGGGTGAACGCGGCGAACGACGGCTTCACGCCCTGGAGAAGATCACCTTTCTCCACGTGGCCATTCTGCTGGTCTTCACCGCCTGGGACTTTGGCGGCGAAACGGACTTCGCGCGCCGGGCGGTTTGCGGCTGGGGCAGCCTGGCCGTCCCCATCCTGGGGGCGGCGTGCCTGCAACGCCTCCGGCGCCGGGACGGATTACCCCGGGCCGCGCGCTGGCTTTGGCCGCTGCTGGCCTTCGACGCCTTGGTGCTGATCAGCACGCTGAATCCGAGCGTCAAGCTCGCTTTCATTGGCGGTGCCGACCGCCTGGTGAACACGGGCGCCAAGCCGGGATGGCCCAGCGCAGCCCGGCCCGACCTCGCCCTGCAGGCCCTTTGGCAGTTCAACGCCATCTACCTCTCC
>JBJKRD010000473.1:0-7792 GCA_046704925.1 Opitutaceae bacterium
ACCTCGAACCATTTCTGGCGGTTGTGCCGGGAGGTGTCCTGGAAGGTATTGAAATAGTCGACGCCCAGTTCGGGCGGCTGCGCCTCGAGTTCGAGGAAGCAGGCACCGGTCAGCGCCCGGCTGCGGCGCGCCTGATCCGTGGCCAGGCGCATCACCCCGCCGCCGCCGCCGGTGAGGATGCCGACCTTCGGGCCGATGAACTCCATCAGGCGGCTGATCAGGGCCGAGATCCGGTCGACCTGCTCGCCGCCGATTTCGACCGCGGAGCCGTAGAACGCGAGGATGGTGGACTCCTGGAAGAGGGTGCCCCGCTCCTCGCGGATAAAGAATCCCTGCTCCTTCTTGTAGGTGTGGAGGTAGAGGTCCTTCATCGCCTCGTTGTACCAGTAGACGTCGAGGTTGATGGCGAAGTAGGTGTCGAGGCGCGCGTGGGCGTTGCTGGAGAGAAAGAATCCGTGGGTGCGGGACGGCTGCCGGAAGATGAGCCGGCGCAGCTTGAGCTGCGGGAAACGGGCCAGGAGCTCGACGTGCTCGGGCAGGTTGGGGAAAAAGTCGACCACCAGCGTGTCGGCGTTGTCCGGCGCGTGATCCAGCGCCTGGGCCAGGGTGCGGTAGCCGCGGACCGTCCGGCCGAGCCCCGCGCCGGGTTCGAGGTTGCCGCCGAGGTGGAGCAGGAGGCAATGGTTGTCCATCACCGCGCTCTGCCCCTTGACGACGATCTTGGTGCGCGGACGCGGACTGCCCTCGGGCGCATGCGGCGGGTTGCGGTCGAGGCCGCGGTAGAGTTCGCCGGCGAAACTGAACAGGTTCCGGCGTTTTCGCTCGCGCCGGCCGACCTCGGGATCGGCCAGCGACGGCGCGCGGAAGACCTCGACCGACACCACCGGATTCACCACCGGCTGGTCGCCGCTGTTGTAGATCTCGAGCATGATGTTCGTGCCGAAGGTCTTGATCGGATCGAGCAGGATGGCGCCGCAGTGCAGCCCGAAGTTGCCCTCGCCGCGGTTGAGCACCACGAAATGTTCCTTGAGGTACATCGAGCAACTGGTGAGCACGCCCGAGCGCGGCGGCACCGCGAGGATGTCGACATCGTCGCGCACCTGGACCTTGTCGAGGTAGGCGCGACCGGCGTCACCGTTGACCAGGCGTTCGAAGTCGGGGCGCTGCAGCCGCGGGCTGAGCCGGTAGCGGACCTTGTGCGGCGTGAGGAACACGCGGCCCAGGCGGTCGATCGAGATGGTGTTGGGCAGCTTGAGCCGGTTGTCCTTCACCGCCGCCCAGATCTCGTTCGACGAGAGCTTGGCCGATTCGGGGGCATAGAAGAGACGTCCGACCGGCGTCCCGGGACGGACCAGTTTTTTCCAGTAGCGGGCGTCGGGAAAGCTGGGATCGAAGAGGAAGGAGTCGGTCTCGAGCACGATCCGGTTCTGTTCCAGGCGCGGGACGCCCGTGGTGATCATCTCGATGCCGATGCGGGCGAGCGTGCTGCGCTCGGTGAAATGGATGTCGGCGCGGCGCGCGAGGATGAACTCGAGCTCGGCCGGGTGGCGGGGCCAGAAGGCGAGGGTGAGGGTCAGCGTATTGGCGTCCTTGGCGCGCAGGCCGAGGACCTGGCCGTCGGTACTGACCCAGAAGTGGTCGGATTGCATGATCTTCCGCGAGTTGGCAGGTGACAAAGGGCGGGAGCTTGCCGCAAAAACGCCGGGAACTAAAGGCCGGAATTGGGTGACGATGAGGCGCGGTAAGGGATTGCATTTGGGCGGACGCACTGTCATGTCCATGCGCTTTCCGGGCGGAAGCCGCCGGCGCGGCGCGCCGCCCCCCTCAACCCAACTGGCTTCATGAAACGTTTCCTATTGATCCCGGCGTGCCTGCTCGGCGCGGGCGCGCTGACCCTCTCCGCCCAGGAGGTGAAACTCAATCTTCCCGGATCGCAGCCGGCCCCGGCGACCACCGGCGCCCCGGCGGCGACGGCACCGGCGGCCACCGCACCGGCGCCCAAGTTCACCGAACAACAGATCATGGAGGAGTTCGGCTGGTTCATCGGCAAGCGCCTCGGCCTGACCGAACTCGAGTTCAGCAAGGGGCAGACCGACGCCATGGTGAAGGGCCTGACCGCGGCCGCGGCCGGCAAGGATTCGCCCTACGACCTGGAGCAGATCGGGCCCCAGATGGACGCGCTCATGCAGCAAAAGCAGGCGAGCTACCTGACCAAGGTGCGCGCCCAGAACCTTGGCGAGGCGCGGGCGTTTTTCGAGAAGCTGAAGGAGAACAAGAACGTCGTCGAGCTGCCGGACGGCCTGCGTTACGAGATCCTCCAGGCGGGCAAGGGCGCCTACCCGAAGCCCACCGACACGGTGAAGGTGAACTACACCGGCAAGCTGCTCAATGGCACCGTGTTTGACAGCTCCACGCAGCGCGGCGGAGCGGACGAGGTGCAGCTCGACAAGGTGATCTCCGGCTGGACCGAGGGCCTGCAGAAGATCAACGTCGGCGGAAAGATCCGCCTCTACATTCCGCCGGACCTTGCCTACGGCGACAACGGCAGCGGCGGCATCCCGCCGGGTGCGACCCTGATCTTCGACATCGAGCTGCTCGACGTGAAGCCGACGGCGCCGGCCACCGCGAAGCCGTAGGCGGCCGCCCGGTCTGTAATTTCAGCCCCGCCCACGCGGCGGGGCTTTTTATTGCCCGCGTTTCCCGCCGTCCGGGGCGAATTCGACTTGCGACCTCCCATCGTTGCAGCCGGGGGCGCTGACCCCGGTGGCTCGAAGGCGGCCGGGCGCGGTGTGCCCGCCATCATCAAAACGGACCTAGAACGGCGAACGCGGCACCGTGATCGCGTCGCCCGGCATCAGGCGGGGATCCTGGTCGGGCTGGCGGAGGGCCAGCGCGGCGTCGATCGCGTAGGCGGTGCGGTCCCGCACCAGACCCACCTTCGACTCCTTGGCATAAAGGGTGAATCCGCCCGCGGCCTGGATCGCCTTGGTCAGCGTCAGATCGGGCGTCCAGGTGATGCGGCCCGGCCGCGTCACCTCGCCGCCGACATAGACGTAGCGTTCGGTGACGGCGACCGAAACGTCGATCGTGGTGTAAAACTTCTTCGCAATGTAGGTCTGCCGGATGCGCTGCGAGAGCTCGGCAGAAGTCAGGCCGGAGGCGGTGACACCGCCGATGTACGGCAGACTGATGAACCCCTGCTCGTCGATCTGCACGTTGTTGACGCTCGGATCAGGGATGCCCTGGAGGGTGATCGTGATGCTATCGCCGGGCCGGAGCAGGGCGGGCGACGTCGACTCCGGCACATGCGGGTTGGTTGCGACCCCGGCGGTGGCACAGCCGGCCAGCCAGGCGGCCAGCGCCAGCGAAAGCGAAACCCACGAGCGCCGTGGCGAAACGGTCATGGCGGGGGGCAGTTTTGCGGAGCCGCCCGGGAGCGCAAGCCCCGGGGCTGGGTGCGCAGCGCCGGACCGGCGGAGGGCGGGCGCGTCACCACCGGCGGACCTTCAGTTGTCGCCGTGGGCCGGGTTGCCGTTGCCGGGCTTCTTGCTCTCCGCCTTGGCGGCATCCGTCGCGGGCTTCTCCTCGTGCTCGTCGTTGGTGGCCTTCTTGAATTCGCGGATGGACTGTCCCAAGCCCCGGGCCAGATCGGGCAGGCGTTTGCCGCCGAACAGCAGCAGCACGATCAGCAGAATGATGATCAGCTCGGTCGGGCCGATGTTGAAGAGCGCCAGCGATGTCACCGCGGAAGGCATGACAAGGAAGGTATCCCGGCGCGAGAGGGTGTAAAGCGGGAAAGCGCCAGCGGTTACGCCGGCGCGTCCGGGTCAGGGCAGCGGCGGCAGCGACTGCTGGTTGCCGGGCCGGACCGCCTTCTTGAGGAGGTTCTGGGCGCTGTCGGGCTGCTCGGCGTCGAAGAAGCCGGTGAGCTGCCGGATGCGCGTGGGATGGCGCATCTTGCGCAGGGCCTTCGCTTCGATCTGGCGGATGCGTTCGCGGGTGACCTTGAACTGCTTGCCCACCTCCTCGAGGGTGCGGCTGTAGCCGTCGATCAGCCCGAAACGCAGCGAGAGCACCCGGCGTTCCCGTTCGGTGAGCGAATCGAGCACGTCGACGATCTTCTCCCGCAGCAGCGAGAAGGCGGTCATGTCGTAGGGATTCTCCGCGCTCTTGTCCGCGATGAAGTCGCCGAAGCTGGTATCGTCGCCGTCGCCCACCGGCGATTGCAGCGAAATCGGCTGCTGGGCCATCTTCATGATCTGCTGGACCCGTTCGACCGGCATCTGCATCTCCTCGGCCACCTCCTCCGGGGTGGGCTCGTGGCCGTAATCCTGCAGGAGCTGCTTTTGGACCTGCATGAGCTTGTTGAGCGTCTCGATCATGTGGACCGGGATGCGGATGGTGCGCGCCTGGTCGGCGATGGAGCGGGTGATGGCCTGCCGGATCCACCAGGTGGCGTAGGTGGAGAACTTGTAGCCGCGCCGGTACTCGAACTTTTCCACCGCCTTCATCAGCCCCATGTTGCCTTCCTGGATCAGGTCGAGGAAGGACAGGCCGCGGTTGGTGTATTTCTTGGCGATCGAGATCACCAGGCGGAGGTTGGCCTCGACCATCTCCGTCTTGGCCTTGTGGGCTTCCCGCACATGGGTCCGGGTGCGGGCGACGAGGGCGAGCAGGTCGTGCGGGGTGACCCGCATCTCCTGTTCGACCTGGCGGAGGCGCTGATGCAGCGCCCGCGCGTCGATGGCGGCGTCCTTCTTTGTCTTCGGGTGTTTCGCGCGCTCGATGGCGTCGAACGCGCGGTGGACCTCGTTGAGCAGCGGGCTCAGTCCCTCGAGGTAGTCCTCGTACACCTTCAGCTTGAAATAGAATTTGGGGAAGTTCGCGCGCAGCGCGTTCTCCCGCTTCCGAAACCGGGTGAACACCCGCTTGCGCTCCGGCTCGGTGCGGGCCTTCAGATATTCCTCCCAGACTTCGCTGACCGCGGTCTCGGCCCGCTGGGTGGTTTCGACCAGTCGCGGCAGCGTTTTGAAGTACGCCTCGCGGCTGTCGATCTTCTTGTCGATGACGATCCGGTCGAAGCGCTCCTCGCGGTTGAGCAGCTTCTGCCCGAGCGTGAGGACGTGCCGGCTGACGATGCTGGCCTGAAACAGGGCCTCTTGGGCGCGCAGTTCGGCGTTTTCGATGCGTTTCGAGATCTCGACCTCCTGCTCGCGGGTCAGCAGCGGCACCTGGCCCATCTGCTTCAGGTACATCCGCACGGGGTCGTCGAGGATGTCGTGCTGCGAGGACCTCGATTCCTCCTCCTCGGCTTCCTCCTGCCGCTGTTTGTAGCTGTCGACCTCCTCGGGATCGAGAATGTCGATCTCCAGGTTCTGGAGGATGGAAATGACGTTCTCGATATCCTCCGGATTGTCGACGCTCTCGGGCAGGGCGTCGTTGATGTCGTCGAAGGTCAGGTACCCCTGCTCCTTGGAGAGGCGGATGAGGTAGCGGATCTTCTCGTTGATGCTGGCGCTGCCGGCCGGCGCCTCCGGGCCGGACGGGGCGGCGCCCGGCGCCGGCGGGGCGGCGGACGGCGCCACCGCCGTCTCAACGGCGGTCGCAGCAGGAGCCTCCGTTTTGGAGGCAGGCGGGACGACAGACTTGGCTTTGCGCGGCATGGCAGGCGGGAAAATGGAAAAAAATCAAACGCCGTCCGGCAGCGTTAACGGCTGGCGGAGTTGACGTTGGAATTCAGCGCGGCGTTGCAGCAGCGATAGGATCTCAGCGTCACCATCCGTCGGTTTCCCGGCTATTTCAAGTTCTATCTCGCGCAGACGGGGTTCAATAGCACGGACTTGGAGGCGACGAAGGCCCTCGTTCGCCACCTTGCGGGCGTCGTCGATGGCGGGGGGCTCAAAAAGCAGCGAGGCAACCAGCGCCTTTTCCTCGGGGGTCTCCAACAGATCCTCGAGGTGATCCCGGCCGGGCCAGGTGTCGTGTTCGAATTCGTGCAGGAAGCGCCGCAATAGAACGCCCGCCGGGTGGGTGGTATCGATCCAGTCACGGCCAACCAGCTCATGGGCCAACGGTTTGCCCAGCGCCTCGAAATGAAGGCAAAGGAGCAGGAGGTCCTGCTCGACCGGGCGGGAGCCGGAGGAAGCGGGGCGCGGCGGCGGGGTGGTGGACGCCGGGGCCGCGCGACCCTGGCGGCGGACAAATCCGCTGAAATCGCGCTGTAGCGAGGTGGCGGGAAGCCGGAGATGAGCGGCGCATTCCGCGAGGAATTCCATGCGGGCGACCTCGTATTCGCTGTTGATCACCACCGCGAAGAGCGACTGGGTGGCGCGAGCCTTTTGTTCCGGGGACGCCGCGACCGGATCGGGCAGGAGGCTGGCGCAGGCGAAGGCCATCGCCGAGCGGCCCTGCGGGCGGAGCTCTTCATAGGCCGCCAACCCCCGGTCGCGGAACAAGGAATCGGGGTCCTCGCCGGGCTGGAGCACGAGGAACCGGACCTCCAGTCCGGCCTTGAGCGCCAGGGGCACCAGGCGCATGGCCGCCTTCTGGCCGGCCGCGTCGCCGTCGAGGAAGCACTCGAGCACCGGCTGGTAGCGGCGCAGCAGCAGGAGCTGGGTGTCGGTGATGGCCGTGCCCTGCGGCGCGACCGCCGTCCGGAGGCCGACCTGCCAGCAGCGCAGCGCGTCGAGCTGCCCCTCCACCAGCAGGAATGGATGCTCGTCGTCGACCTGCTGGCGGGCGCGGTCGAGATTGAACAGCAGGTGGCCCTTGGTGAAGATCGGGGTCTCCGGGGAATTGACGTACTTGGCCTCGCGGGCGGGATCGTCGGCCGGCGTGAGCTCGGTCTGCCGGGCCGTGAAGGCCACGACGCGCCCCTGGTGGTCGCGGATCGGAATCATCAGCCGCCCGCGGAACCGCGGCCGGAGCCCGCCCAGAGGCACCGGCCCGTTGTCGCGGGGGGCAAAAAACAGGCCGCACTGGCGCATCGCCTCCTCGGAGAACTTCTTCCGCGTCAACGCGGCCGCGAGCTCTCCGCCGCCCGGATCGGCCGCGCCGATCTTGAACTCCACCGCGAGATCCAGCGGGAAGCGCCGGCGGTCGGTCCAGTAGCCGCGCATGAATTCGCCGGCGGCACCCCGGCCGGAGAAGTTCTGGTGGAAGTGTTCGGCGGCGATCTCGTGCAGCTCGAAAAGCTCCTGGCGCAACGAGCGTTCCTCCCGGCTGGGGCCCGTGCCCGCCTCGTACTCCAGCGGCACCCCGAAGCGCTGGGCCAGCGTCTCCACCGCTTCGGTGAACGTCAGCCCTTCGGTTTCGCGGACAAAGCTGATGATGTCGCCGGCCTTTCCGCAGCCGAAGCACTTGTAAAAGCCGTTCTCCGGGTTAACGTAAAACGAGGGGGTTTTTTCCTGGTGAAAGGGACACAGGCCGCGAAAGCGCGAACCGATCTTGCGCACGGTCACAACCCGCGAGACGACCTCGAGGAGGTTCACGCGCGCCTTGAGGTCGCGCAAGCTGGAGCTTTTGATGACGGACATGACGGGCCGCGGAGGAACGGCGGCGACGGCGAAGAATGCACTTTCATCCCCTGGGGAGGTGTGTCAAGTTTCCCGCCTTTCGCGCGGAACCGCCCGCGTCTCTAAACGACATACAAGGCATGCAATTCTGGAGCTATTCAACGGGCCGCCGCGCCCGGCGGATGATGGCCGCGGTGGCGGCCGCGGCGCTGGCGGCCGCGGGCTGGGCGCGGGAGGCGGCGACGGCACCGCCGCCGAAGGTGGTGGCGAGTCCGGTC
>JBJKRD010000474.1:0-10109 GCA_046704925.1 Opitutaceae bacterium
CGCTGTTTGTGACCGCGCCGTGGCTGCACGGCGATCCGGCGACGGAGTCCGATTGGGCGGCCTGGTTTCCGGGCCCACGCCGCCATGAGGAGCGCGGCGCCGACGGCCGCCTCTGGTCGTTCTTTCACGGCGACGCCACCCACGTGGTGGCCCGCGAAAAGGAGGCGGTGGTGGCGCGGCCCCACGGGCACATCCTGCGCACGGGCGACGCGCGCTGGATCGATCCGGGGCAATTCGGCCTCACCTGCTATGCGGCGGGCGTCTTCGCGGCGCAGGTCTATCTGGGCAACCCGGGCATCACGCGGTTTCTGCCGGTGGTGCGCAACGCTCTCAACCTCGTGCGCGGCGGCGGGCAGCGCGCATTCGTGCGGCGCGGGGGCGCATGGCGGCAGTTGGGGATTCCGACCGCCTTCGTGCTGACGCCGGCGGACGCGCGCTGGATCTACCGCTGGGGCGAGGAGGTCGTGGAGGCACATGTCTGGTGTGCCCGCGGTCAGGCGGCGTCCTTTCTCGAACTCCGGGTGGTCGCCGGCGCGCCGGTCGAGTTCCTCGTGACGCATGAACTGGCCCTGGGCGCGGCGGAATTCGACCACGGGGGCGAGGCGGAACTCGACCGGGCCGGCGCATGGATCTGCTGCCGCCCGGGACCGGACGGGTTGCTGGGCCGGCACCTGCCGGAGGTCCGGTTCGCGATCGCGGCGGCCGGGGCCGCGGCGGTCGCGGCGATGGGCGGGGACGAGTTGCTTTATGCCGACGGCCTCCGGCGCGGCGGACCGTACCTGGGGTTGCGCACCGGTCCCGTCTCCCGCTGCGGGGTGATTCAGCTGGGCCTCACCGCTGATCCGCCGGATCCCGCGCCGGCCGTGGCGGCGGCGCGGGCCGAATACGCCGCCGGTTGCCGGCCGGGTCGGCCGCCGGGCCCGCCCCTGCGGCTCGACCATGCCGCCGAGCCCGCGGTCGGCCGCATCGATGAGATCCTGCCCTGGTTCACCCACAATGCGGCCATTCATTTCTCGGCGCCCCACGGTCTGGAGCAATACGGGGGCGGCGCCTGGGGGGTGCGTGACGTCTGCCAGGGCTCGGTGGAATGGCTGCTCGCCGCGGGTGAATTCGGCGTCGTGCGGCATCTGCTGGAAACGGTCTTTGCCCAGCAATACGCCCACGACGGCACTTGGCCCCAGTGGTTCATGCCCCCGCCGTTCCATTTCATCCAGCAGGCCCACAGTCACGGCGATGTCTGTTTCTGGCCGGTGAAGGCGCTCTGCGATTACGTCGCGGCGGCCGACGACCTCGCGTTCATGGCCACGGTGGTCGGCTACACCGACCCGCGGAAGTTCGAGCCGGCGCCCCCGCGCGAGACGTTGTGGGCGCATTGCGACCGCGTCGTCGCACATGTCCGCGGCCGTTTCCTGCCGGGGACCGCGCTGGTGGACTACGGGGACGGCGACTGGGACGACACGCTGCAGCCGGCCGACCCGGCGATGCGCCGGCGCATGGCGAGCGCGTGGACCGTCGGTCTGGCCAATCAGACGCTGCGGCAGCTGGCCGGCGTCTGCCGGCGCGGCGGCGAGCTGGCGCGCGCCCGCCGGCTGGAGACGATGGGCGACGACATGCGGCGCGACTTTGCGGCGCGGCTCCTGCCGGGCGGCGTGGTGGCCGGCTTTCTCGTCATGGAGCCGGACGGGACCGCCCGGCCGCTGCTTCATCCGGACGACGCGGTCACGGGTATCCGTTACCGGCTGCTGCCGATGACCCGGTCGATCCTCGCCGGCCTGTTCACGCCGGAGGAGGCGCGACGCCACCGGCAGATCGTCGCCGCGGAGCTCAGCTATCCCGACGGCGTCCGTTTGATGAGCGAGCCGGCGCCCTATCACGGCGGCACCGAGCGGCTGTTCCGGCGGGCGGAGACGGCGGCGAACGTCGGGCGCGAAATCGGCCTGCAGTATGTGCACGCCCACCTGCGGTATGCCGAGGCCCTGGCCGCGCTGGGCGATGCGGAAGGCCTGTGGGCCGCGCTGCAAAAGGTCAATCCCGTCGAGCTCGACCGGACGGTGCCGCCCGCGGCGCCCCGCCAGAGCAACGTCTATTTCTCGAGTTCCGACCCGGATTTTGCCGATCGGCACGAGGCCGCGGCCCGCTGGCCGGAATTGCGCGCGGGCCGGGTCGCGGTGCGCGGCGGCTGGCGCCTGTATTCGAGCGGGCCGGGACTGTTCCTGCACGCCGTCCGGGCCTGCCTGCTGGGCGTGCGCGAGTCGTTCGACGCCCTGGTGTTCGACCCCGTCCTGCCGCGGGCCCTCGACGGCTTGACGGCGGCCCTGACGATCGAGGGACAACCCGTGCAGGTGCGCTACCGGGTGGAGCAGGGGAGTTTCTCCCCGCGCGCGGTGACGGTGAATGGCGTCAATTGCGAGATCACCCGCCGGGAGGCGAATCCCTACCGTCCGGGCGGCGCGCAGGTGTCGCGATCCGAATTTCGCGCCCGGCTGGGAAAATCCGCCAACGTCATCGAGATCTGCTTGTGAAACGACCCGTGAAAGCCACGCTCCCGGCGCTGATCCTGGGTTTTGCGGCCGTCACCACCGCCATGTCCGCCGACCTTCCCCCCTATCGCCGCGCCGACCTGCCCGTTGCGCAACGGGTCGCCGACCTGCTCGCCCGCATGACGCTCGCCGAGAAGATCGACCAGCTCACGCAGCGCGGCCTCGACGACTCCAATCCGAACAACGTGGTCCGGCGTGCCACCGAGTTGCGACCGACCTACGGATCGTTCATGACCGCCGGCAACCTCGCGGTGCGGAACGCCCTGCAGCGCGAGGCGCTGACCCAAACGCGCCTGGGCATCCCGATCATATTCGGGGCGGACGTCATCCACGGCTACCGGACGATCTTTCCCATCCCGCTGGCAGAGGCCTGCGCCTGGGATCCGGACCTGCTGCGCCGCGCCGACCACGCCGCGGCCGAGGAGGCCCGGGCGGATGGCGTCGACTGGACCTTCGCGCCGATGGTGGACCATTGCGTCGATCCGCGCTGGGGGCGGATCGCGGAAACCTTCGGCGAGTCGCCCTATGCGGCCAGCGTCTGCGCGGCGGCGGCGGTGACGGGCTTCCAGGAGGGACCGGACGGCATCGCGGCGTGCCTGAAACACTACGTCGGCTACGGGGCCTCGGAGGGCGGACGCGATTACAGTTCGACCGAGATTGCGCCGCAACGGCTGTGGGAGATGCACCTGCCGCCGTTCGCGGCCGGGATTCAGGCCGGCGCCCTGACGGTGATGAGTGCGTTCAACGATCTCAATGGCGTGCCGGCGAGCGCGAACGCCTACACGCTGACCGAGGTGTTGCGGCACCGGTGGGGTTTTTCGGGGCTGGTGGTCTCGGACTGGGGCGCAGTCGAGCAGCTGATCCGGCAGGGCTATGCGGCGGACGAGGCGGACGCGGCCAGGAAGGCGCTGCTGGCCGGCGTCGACCTCGACATGGCCGACGGCGTGTACCGGGAGCATCTGGCCGCGCTGGTGGCGTCAGGCTCCGTGCCGGCGGAGGCGGTGGACGAGGCGGTGCGGCGGATACTGCGCGTGAAATTTGACCGCGGCCTTTTCGAACGCCCGTTGGTGGAACCCTCCGCGCTCACCGGCGCCGCCCCCACGCCGGCGCACCTGGAGTTGGCGGAGGAGTTCGCCGTCCGGTCGATGGTGCTGCTGAAAAACTCGGGCGTGCTCCCGCTCGCCGCGGACGTGCGCCGGGTGGCCTTGATCGGGCCGCTGGCGGATGATCGGGCGGACCTGATGGGTTCGTGGTTCCAGCAGGGGCGGGCGGAGGAGGTCACGAGCATCGCGGCCGGTCTGCGCGATCGGCTCCCGGTCGGAACCAGCCTGGAGGTCGCCCCGGGCTGCGCCCTCGACGGGGGCGGCCGCGAGGGCTTCGACGCTGCCGTCGCGCTGGCGCGCGCGTCGGATGTCGTCGTGCTGTGTCTCGGGGAGTCCGCCGGCATGAGCGGCGAGAATGCCTCGCGGTCCAGCCTGCGCCTGCCGGGTCGGCAGCTGGAGCTCGGGCTGGCCGTGGCGGCGGCGGGCAAGCCCCTCGTGCTGGTGGTGGTGTCCGGACGCCCGGTCGAGCTGGGCGCGCTGGAACCGAAGGCGGCGGCCATCCTGGCGGCCTGGCAGCCGGGCACCCGCGGGGGCGCGGCGGTGGCGGATCTGCTGACGGGCCGCCGCAATCCGAGCGGCCGGCTGGCGGTCACCTGGCCGCGTTCCGCCGGGCAGATTCCCCTTTATCACAACATGCGACCCCGGGCGCGCGGCGGGACCTACGGCGAGTACCAGGATATTCCCACCACGCCGCAGTACGAGTTCGGCCACGGTCTGAGCTATACCACCTTTGTCTACGGACCCATCCGCATGTCACAAACCACCGTCGCGCCGGGCGGAACCCTCACGGCGGAAGTCACGGTGACCAACCCCGGGGCGCGCGCCGGACGGGAGACCGTGCTGTGGTACATTCGCGACCCGGTGGCACGCATCACGCGGCCGCTGCGGGAGCTGAAGCATTTCGAATCGGCGGAGCTCGCGCCGGGGGCCAGCCGCGTGTTTCGTTTCGCCATCGAGCCGGAGCGCGACCTGTCGTATCCCGATGCCGACGGGCACCGGATCCTCGAACCCGGCGAGATCATCCTCTTCGCCGGGCCGGAGACCGCGGAGTTTCGCGTCGCGCAGTGATTCGTCATGGCCCGCGTCGTCCTCGAAAACTTGTCCCGCGTCTATCCTGACAAGCAGGGCAAGTCCGTGGTGGCGGTCGACCGGCTGAGTCTGGAGATCCGCGACCGCGAGCTGATGGTGCTGGTGGGTCCTTCGGGCTGCGGCAAATCAAAGACGCTGCGGATGATCGCGGGCCTGGAGGAGATCTCGGGCGGGACGGTCGTGATCGGCGACCGGACCGTAAATGCGGTGCCGCCGAAGGACCGCGACATTGCCATGGTCTTCCAGAATTGCGCGCTCTACCCGCACATGTCGGTGTACGACAACCTCGCCTTCGGCCTGAAGCTGCGGCGGGTGCCGCGCCGGGAAATCGAGGCGCGGGTGCGCGAGGCGGCGGCGCTGCTGGGGATCGGCGACCGGCTCGGGCGCAAACCCAAGGCGCTGTCCGGCGGCCAGCGGCAGCGCGTGGCGGTGGGCCGGGCCATCGTGCGCCAGCCCCGGGTGTTCCTGTTCGACGAGCCGTTGTCCAATCTCGACGCCAAGATGCGGGCGGCCACCCGCGCCGAGATCGTCCGGCTGCATGCCCGGCTCGACGCCACCATGATCTACGTGACCCACGACCAGGTGGAAGCGATGACCATGGGGGACCGCATCTGCGTACTGCACCCGGGGCGCCTCCAGCAGGTCGCCGCGCCGCTCGAGCTCTACCGGCGGCCGGTGAACCTTTTTGTCGCTGGGTTCATCGGCAGTCCGCCGATGAATTTTTTCCGCGGCACCCTGCGGCGAAGCGGCGGGCGCCGGACCGGTGACGACGGCGGCGACGGTCGAATTGACGGAACCGCTGGGGCCGGAGACCCTCGTGCACCTGCATTCCGGCGCGACCGCGTTCATCGCCCGGCTGCCGGCGGTCGAATTTCCGCCCGTCGGCGAGCGGGTTCAGGTCGCTTTTCCCGCCGGCCGCGTCCATCTTTTTGATGGCGGGGACGGACAGGCCTTCCGCTGAAGTCGCTTGCCTCCGTTCGCCCGGACACCCCCAACCCTGATCCCACGTCATACCTCGCGAAATCCCCTATGAAATCCGTCTGCGCCCTCCTCCTCGGCGTCGGGCTGGCGGTCACCGCGGTGGCCCAAGTGCCCTATGATCACCACGTCATTTTCGACAACAGTCCGACCAACGACGGATATTATTACAGTCGCAGCGACGTCATCGCGCCGAGCACGCTCGAGACCAGCGACGGCCAGTTTCCGGTGGATACCGCCCATTTTGTGAGCCCGCCGAACGGGCTCCGGCTGCACTGGCGGTCGGCGTCCGGCGGGGACTGGCAGATGACGGTGGAGATCCCGCATGCCTACGCCCGGCCGTTCAAGTTCGAGGGCAGCGCCCTGACCTTCTGGTGTTACGCCGACTCCGAAATCACCGCGGCGAATTCGCCGCGCCTGTTCCTGCAGGATTCGACCAATGCGGGCACGCCGGCGGTGACGCTGGTCGAGGGCAAGGACCGGATTCCCGCCGGCAAATGGGTGCTGGTGCGACTGCCGTTTGCCGCGCTGCGTGCGCCCATCTACAACGGCACGGCCGACAACCGGTTCGACGCCACGGACGTGTTCAGCGTGTCGTTCATGCAGGGCCTGGACGACAACCAGGAGCATACGCTCTACCTTGACGATTTTCAGATTCGGGACGACGAGAGCGCCGACCAGACGGCGCCGCCGGCGCCCGGCGCACCCACGGTGCGCGGCTACGAGCGCCACTTCTACGTCACCTGGCCGGCCAGCCACGCCTCCGATCTTCTTTCCTACCGGATCTACCGCTCTTGGGATGGCAAGACTTTCGACCCGGTCGGTACCCAGCAGGGGGGGCGCACCGTCTATGTCGATTTCGTGGGCGCGCCGCCGCGCCACGCGTACTACCGGGTGACGGCGGTAGACCTGGCCGGCAACGAGTCGGCCCCGTCGCCGGCCGCCGACGGCCGGACCCACCCGATGACGGATGACGAGCTGCTCACCATGGTGCAGGAAGGATGCTTCCGCTATTACTGGGACGCCGCGCATCCGGTGGCCGGCCTCGCGCCGGAGGTGCAGCCAGGCAATCCGAACCTGGTGCCGCTCGGGGGCAACGGCTTCGGCGTCATGGCGCTGCTGGTGGCGGCGCAGCGCGGCTTCGTCACGCGCGACCAGGCGGCGGCGCGGTTGCTCAAGATCGTCCGGTTCCTCGCCAAGGCCGACCGCTTTCACGGCGCCTGGCCGCATTTCCTCGACGGCAACACCGGCCACGTCGTCCCGTTCTTCGGCAAGTATGTCGACGGCGGCGACTTGGTGGAGACCGCGTTCATGATGGAGGGCCTGCTGTCGGCGCGCCAGTATTTCGACGGCGACAACGCGACGGAACGGGAAATCCGCGACACAATCACCGAACTCTGGCGCGGGGTGGAATGGGACTGGTACCGGCGGAAGCCCGACAGCGACGTGCTGTATTGGCACTGGTCGCCGGACCACGGCTTCCACATCGGCCATCCCCTGGTCGGCTGGAACGAGACGATGATCGTCTATCTCCTCGCCATCGCTTCGCCGACCCATGCGGTGCCGCCGTCGCTCTATTACACGGGCTGGGCGGGTTCGTCGTCACTGCAACTGCGTTACCGCCACGGCTGGAGCCGGACCACCGCGGGCGACCATTACGCGAACGGCCATGCCTACTATGGCATCAAGCTGGACGTGGGGGAGGGGCCCGGCGGCGACCTGTTCTTCACCCACTTCTCGTTCATGGGCTTCGATCCGCACCACCTGCGCGACCGCTACACGAACTATTTCGAGAACAACCGCGCCCTCGCCCTGATCAATCGCGCCTACTGCATGGAGAATCCCCGGCATTTCACGGGCTACGGTCCCGACTGCTGGGGCCTTTCCGCCGGCATCGACAGCGGCGGCGGCCAGCCGCAGCCGCGCGACGACAATGGCACGATCAGCATCATGGCTGCGCTGGCGTCGATGCCCTACACGCCGCAGGAATCCCTCGACGCGCTGAAGCACTATTACCGCGACCTCGGGCCCAAGGTCTGGGGCATCTACGGATTCCACGACGGCTTCAACCAGACGGACAACTGGTTCGACGAGGTCTACATGGCGCTGGACCAGGCGCCGATCACCGTGATGATCGAGAACTACCGTACCGGGCTGGTCTGGAAATGCTTCATGGCCAATCCGGAGATCCGGCCGGCGCTGACGGCCATCGGTTTCAAACCCGATCCGGGCGAAAAGCCGGTCCCGGATGGAAAATGACCGCTACGGACGATGAAACGCGCGGGCAAACCCCGGAACCACGCCGGCGGGCGAGCGTCATGATCGGGCCATGAAGATCTGGCGACGCCGGCTGGCTTTCGGCTTTCTCCTGCTCGCCCTCGGGGTGCGGGGCGCGACTGCGCCCGCGGAAGTCTTTGCCCCGCGCGCCACCGGGCTGGCCGCGCGGATGGGCGAGGGCATCGCGCTGTTTCTGCCGGCGGATCTGCCGTTCAACCGGATGCCGCCGTCGCTGTGCCTGGTGGCGCGCCCACGGCCCGCCGGCACGCAGCCGGCCTCGTGGACGGTGACGCCGGCGTTCTCGTTCAGCGCCCGGCATACGCGCGCCACGATCGCGATCGCGGACGGCACGAGCCTCTACGGCACCGGGGAGGTGACCGGCCCGCTCCTGCGAAACGGACACGATGTCACCCTCTGGAACACGGACAACTTCAACTACCTCGACGACGGCGGCCGGCGCCTGTACCAATCGCATCCCTGGGTGCTGGCGGTCCGCGCCGACGGCAGCGCGTTCGGGGTGATCGCCGACACGACGTGGGAGACCCAGATCGATCTGGCCGGTCAGATCGAATTCACCAGCGAGGGGCCCTCCTTTCCGCTGATCGTGATCGACCGGGATTCACCGCAGGCGGTGCTGCGGGCCCTCGGGGACCTGACCGGACGGATGCCGCTGCCACCGCGGTGGGCGCTGGGCTACCAGCAATGCCGCTGGTCGTACCACCCGGCCGCCCGGGTGCGGGAGATCGCCGGCGAGTTCCGTGCCCGGCACATCCCCTGCGACGTGATCTGGATGGATATCGACTACATGGACGGGTATCGCGTGTTCACGTTCAATCCGAAGGAGTTTCCCGATCCGAAAGGGCTCGACGCCTGGCTGCACGCCCACGATTTCAAGAGCGTCTGGATGATCGACCCCGGCGTGAAAGCGGAGCCCGGGTACCGCGTGTACGATTCCGGCACCGCCGCCGACGTGTGGGTGCATGACGCGTTCGGCGGCGATTATCACGGCAGCGTCTGGCCCGGCGACTGCGTGTTTCCCGACTTCACCCGGCCCCAAACGCGCGCCTGGTGGGCGCGGCTCTACCGCCCGTTCATGGCCCAGGGCGTCGACGGCGTGTGGAACGACATGAACGAACCCGCCGTTTTCAATGTGCCCGGCAAGACCATGCCCCGGCACAACTGGCATCGCGGCGGCGGTGACCTGCCCGCCGGGCCGCACGCGGAGTACCATAATGTCTACGGGATGCTGATGGTCCGGGCGACGCGCGAGGGCATCGCCGCGGCGAACCCCGGGCGGCGCCCGTTCGTCCTCACGCGCGCCAATTTCCTCGGGGGGCAGCGCTATGCGGCGACCTGGACCGGCGACAACGCCTCGACCTGGGCGGATTTCAAGATGTCCATCCCGATGACCCTGAACCTGGGGCTGTCGGGCCAGCCGTTCAACGGCCCCGATCTGGGCGGGTTCTCCGGCACGGCGACCGGCGACCTGTGGGCCAACTGGGTGGCGGTCGGAGCGTTCTTCCCGTTCTGCCGCGGCCACGCCGTGAAGGGCTCGCCGCCGAAGGAGCCCTGGGCCTTCGGGCCGGAGGTGGAGGCGGTGGCGCGCACGGCGCTGGAGCGGCGCTACCGCCTGCTGCCCTACTATTACACGCTGTTTCACGAAAGCGCGCAGGACGGACTCCCGATCATGCGGCCGGTTTTCTTCGCCGATCCGCGGGATCCGGCGTTGCGCGCCGAAGACCAGGCGTTCCTGATCGGCCGTGACCTGCTGGTGGTGCCGAAATGGGCCGACCATCCCCACCTGCCCGGCGGCATCTGGCGGTCCGTGTCGCTGGTCGGCGAAAATGCGGCCACGGATCGCTATCAGCCCGATCTGCGGATCCGCGGTGGGGCGATCATTCCGCTCGGCCGGGTGGTCCAGAGCACCGCGGAGGCTTCGCTCGACCCGCTCACGCTGCTGGTCTCGCTCGACGTGCAGGGCCGGGCCGCTGGCCGGCTGTACGAAGACGACGGCGATGGCTTCGGTTACCGGCGGGGCGATTATCGGTTGACGACGTACACCGCGGAACGAAGAGGCGACGAGGTGGTGGTGACGGTCGCGCACACCGAGGGACGCCGGCGC
>JBJKRD010000475.1:0-3704 GCA_046704925.1 Opitutaceae bacterium
CTTTCGCGGATGGAGCTGCTGAGCATCCGATCCTTCTTGGCGTCGAGCCATCCGGTCCACCTCTATTCGTACGATCCGCCCGCCAATGCCCCCACCGGCGTTCGCGTGCTGGACGCGTCCCAGATTATTCCGGCCGCGCTGGCGCCGCTTGCACCGACCGCGCCGTTTGCCCGGGGCAGCATGGCGGTATTCAGCGATTATTTCCGCTACCACCTTCTGTACGATCGCGGTGGTTGGTGGTCGGATATCGACATCGTCTGTCTGCGTCCGTGGCGCTTCGCGGACCGCTCGCTGACCGCGTCCACTCAGGAAGGGCAATACGGCCGCGTGGCCAACACCTGCGTCCTGCATTTTCCGCCGGCCGACCCCCTGATGGCCGCCTGCCGCGCCGCCGTGGCGGAAATCGACGTGAGCCGGGCCGGCGGCAACGACACCGGCCCGCTGCTCCTGCACCGCAAGATGGATGAACTTGGACTGCGCGATCTTGCGGTCGCGCCATCGGTCTTCTGCCCGATCCCGTGGAATGCCAGCTGGCAGCTGGTCCGCCCGCGCTGGCGCCGGTTCACCCTGGAGGAGATCATCCAACGCGTCCGCCGGCGCCACCTCAGCCCGCGTTTCACGTCGGATACAGTCGGGGTGCACCTTTGGCACGACACCTGGCGGCAGAGCGGACGGGACAAGAGCGGTTCCTATCCGCCGTCCTGCCTTTACGAACGTTATCAACGCCAGTGGAACCCCTAGTTTCGCTCTGCATTCCCTGCCACAACGCGGCGCCCTGGCTGGCGGCGACCCTCGATGCGGCTTTCGCCCAAACCTGGCCCCGGTGCGAGGTCATTCTGGTCGACGACGGCTCGACCGACGACTCCTGGAGCGTTGCCTGCGGCTACGAACATCGCGGGCTGCGCCTCGCCCGCCAGTCCAACCGCGGCCAGAGCTCCGCCTGCAATCACGCGCTGCAACTCGCGGGGGGCGATTTCGTCAAGTTTCTGGATGCCGACGACCTGATCTCGCCCGAGATGATCGCCCTGCAGGTGGCCGGCCTGAGCCAGCGTCCCGGCAGTCTCGCCTACGGCGAGTGGGCGCGTTTCACCGTCGATCCTGGGGAAGCCGAATTCCGCCGGCGCCCGGGCTGGCATGACGCGGCGCCGGTGGATTGGCTGGTCGAGATCTGGGCTGACGCGCAACCCATGATGCAGTGCGCCCAGTTCCTGGTCCCGCGCTGTCTGCTCCAGCAGCGCGGCGGCTGGGATGAGCGCTTGTCGCTTATCAACGACTTGGAGCTCTTCACGCGCCTGACCCTCGCGAGCGACGGTCTGGTCTTCACCCCCGGAGCCCGGCTGTACTACCGCTCAAACCTGCCCGGCAGTTTATCCGGAAGTCGCAGCGCCCCCGCCTGGGAGTCAGCTTTCCTTTCGGTGGACCTGGCCACCCGGCACCTGTTTGGGGTCGAAAACAGCCCGCGCACCCGCCGCGTTTGTGCGTCCATGCTCGCGGGGTTGCTTTTCGCCATGTATCCCAACATGCCCACGTTGACCGCCAGACTGGAGTCGCGGATCGCGGAGCTCGGTGGCAGCGGGCTGCGGCCGCTGGGCGGTCGTGGCTTTCAAATCGCGGGTCGTCTGCTGGGCTGGAAGACGGCGCGCTGGCTGCAGATGTGGACGGGCAAATATCCGCGCCCCCGTGTCCGCTGACCCATTGCCACGCATGAGTCCCCGGCATGACCGGACCCCCGCAGGGCCGGGCGGGAGACTCGCGACCGTCGGTGTTGCCATCCTGACGCCCGGTGTCCGGGCCGGAAGCACCTTGAGCGTGACGGTCGGCACCGCGACCCGGAAGACTCATCCTGACCGACGGGAACCATGGCACGCATCCTCATCCTGATCGGCTCGCATCTCTGCACGGCACCCCGGCCGCAGAAGGAGGCCCGGGCGCTCGCCGAGGCCGGCCACGAGGTTACCGTGGCCGGCGGATGGTTCGACCAAGAGTTCGCCCGTTGGGACGAGCGGCTGCTGGCCGACGCCCCGTTCCAGTTTGTCCGGGTGGCCGACCAGCGGCCCGGCACGCCCGGAGCCCGGATCCGTCGGTGGGCGTCGCGGCTGCGGCGGAGTTTTGCCCGCCGGCGTTTTGTCGTTCGCGGTCACTTCTCCCCGGAATTGCTGGGGCTATTCCCGCGTGAGACGCTGCATTTCGCGCGCACCTTTGCCGCCGACCTCACGGTGGCGCACGCGGAAGGCGGACTCTGGGTGGCCGCGGAGCTACAGAAGAGCGGCCGGAACGTCGGCGTCGATTTCGAGGACTGGTTTTCCCGCGACCTCCTGCCGGCGGATCGGATCCACCGCCCTATTGAGATGCTGGATCGCCTGGAAACCGGTCTGCTCCAGTCCTCGCGCTATGCGTTGACCACTTCGCACGCCCTGGCGGAGGAACTGGCCCGTGCCTATGGCACCGCGGTCCCCGCCGTGGTCTACAACACTTTTCCGATCACGCCGTACGACGGCCGCCACGTTGACCGTCCATCAGGGGAGCGGCCCTCCCTGCACTGGTTTTCCCAGACTATCGGCCCCGGCCGGGGCCTTGAGGTGTTGTTTCAGGCCCTCCTGCTCGTCCGGCAGCCCTGCGAGCTCACCCTGCGCGGTCGCCTGCCGCCGCGCTATGCCGCCTGGCTGCAGCAACAACTGTCCGTCGCCTGGAAGGAACGCCTGCGTGTGCTTCCCCTCGTGGCCAACGCCGAGCTGCCCTCCCGGATCGCGGAGCACGACGTGGGCCTGGCCCTCGAGCACCCGGTCAACCCAAACCACGATCTCACGATCAGCAACAAATTCTTCCAATATCTCCAGGCCGGGCTGGCGGTCGTGGCCACCGACACCCGCGGCCAAAGCGAAGCGGCCCGGCAGGCGCCGGAGGCTTGCGTCTTGGTTTCCGGACACGATCCGGCGGCGCTGGCCGCAGCCATCGATGGGTTGCTCGCCGATCCCGCGCGTCTGGCCTCCGCCAAGGCCGCGGCCCGGCGCGCTGGCGCCACCGTGTTTTCCTGGGAACGCCAGCGCGGTGTTCTGCTCGAACGGGCGAACGCCGCCCTGTCGCCGACCGTTTGAGCTGTTGCCGGCATGCGCATTCTCCTGACCGCCGATCCCGAATTGCCCGTACCGCCAACGGGCTACGGTGGTATCGAACGCATCGTCGCCGGGCTGGTTCGCGAGTTCCGCCGGGCCGGACACACGGTGGGTCTGGCGGCCCGTCCGGGATCGACGGTCCCGGTCGATCGGCTTTATCCCTGGCCCGGCCTCGTGTCGCAATCCCCCTGGTCGACGTGGAGGAATCTGCGGGCGCTGCGACGGGCGGCTCATGACTTCCATCCGGACATCGTTCACAGCTTCTCGCGCCTCGCCTATCTGCTGCCGCTGCTGCTCCGCGGCTGCCTGCCCATGGTGATGTCCTACCAGCGCCATCCCGGCACGCGCCAGGTGCGGCGGGCCAACCGGCTGGCCGGGAGCCGCCTCGAGTTCACCGGCTGCAGCGAATACATCTGCCGCCTCGGCGGTCCGGGCGGCGGCCGGTGGACCGCGATCCCGAATTTCGCCGAGATCGGCGAAATCGATTTTGCCCCGAGGGTCGCCGCGGACGCGCCGCTGCTGTTCCTGAGCCGGGTGGAGTCGATCAAGGGTCCGGATCTGGCTATCGCGGTGGCCCGCGCGACCGAACGG